>CAIXSY010000135.1 GCA_903922175.1 uncultured delta proteobacterium
AATTCACTTGAAAAACTGACCGCGGCGGCGGCGCCTGCCGTCAGCTTTGTCCTGCTGGGGGCAATTTATTAATTTCTTGCCGCTTTTCGTTCTCCAGAAAAGTAGCTTTTAGAAAACAGGGTCTTTCCGGACAGGCTCTATCTATACGATGTTGGCGCGAAAGGTTCTCGCACCGAAGGTGGGCTAGCAGCGCGCGCTAGCGCGCTGCCTCGTCTGTCACCATCCGTGCCGCTTCTCGTCCACGTTCCGTGATCAGCTTGAGACGGTGCGCGTCGATGCCGTTAAACTGCGCCAGATCAGGCACAATTTTTATGACCCGAGGATCGTTAGGCAGCAGGCGCTGCTGCATACGGAAGATAATCCGTAGACTTCTTTCGGCGTTCCGCTTCAGATTCAGCACCCCTTGCAGAAACGGCTTCCTTGAGAAATCAGCCTTTTCATCGAGGCAGGAACAGACATCACAGGCGTAGATTCGATCACCGGCGTAACGTTCGACAGCGATATCTAAAGGCAGATTCTGTGTGAGACCACCATCAACGAACCAGCGCTTGGCCCCCGGATGATAATAGGGATCAAAGAAAAGCGGCACCGATACCGACGCGCGCACTGCGTCTGCCAGACTTCCACTATCGAGAATAACACGCTCGCCATTGTTAAAATCAGTCACGCCGACGAACAGCTTCACCGGCAGATCTTCGAAGGTGCGCCCTTCATAGAGACGATCGAGAAGGGCTTTGACCTTCCTACCACGCACAAGTCCGTGGAAGGTGCCTGAAAAATCGAAGGCCAAGTTGATCAGCCGTGTTTTCTCTAAAATGGAGATCAGCTCAGCCGCCCCCTTGCCACAAGCCAGTGCCGCAGCCACGAGAGCACCAGCAGATACGCCGGCATAAAAATCGAATTTGATATCTCGCGCCTGCAATACTTCGACGACGCCAAGGTGCGCCGCCCCCAAGGCAGCTCCTCCAGAGAGCACGAGTGCGGCATTATGCTGCGTCATAATCAAAACCTGTTTCGTAACTACTCGGCACCTCCTCAAGCTGTGACTATAACCCTAACAAAATGACTATATCTGGGAACCGATGACGTCGACGTCCAAGGTCTAACGCCGGACGTCAGACCTCGACGCTTTACGTCCGGCGCTAGACGTTTGACGTCAGCGTTAGTCGATGAGGGCGAGTAGTTACCCTGTTTCTACCATAGAGGTCTTATAGCACGGCGATGCCGGCACGCGCACGTATATGTTGTACGCGTTCACGGGGAACTGCTCAGAAACCCCGGGCAGATCTTACCCTAGTCTTGGTTGTGGTCCTGGTCCTAAGTCCTGATCGTTGTCAAATGATCAAGAAGAAGACCATGACCTAAGACCAGAACCAAAACCAGAACTAGGATCTAGGCACTTTCGCCCGAGGTTACTGAGCAGTTACGCGTTCATGGGTGATAACCACCTCCCCCACTTCCATAAAAATCAAGTTCGTTGCTATACTCACGGGACTTGCTGGCTCGATCTATGGTCACTAACCGCTCGCTTACGGTGTTCCCCCTCTTGCTCGCCGTAGCATTATGCTGCGCCACCCCTGCTTTCCCCTGCCCACGTGCCAACGGCTATAAAGACATTAACTGTGACGGTAAATTCACCGTACTCGCCATTGGCGACAGTGTCGTAGTCGGTGTCGGCGACACCAAATACAAAAATAAAGGTGGCTACGTGACCCGTCTTCAGCGGCGCAAAAAAGACCTGAAGGCCCTTCGCGTTGGCGTGGCTGGAATATCAAGCTTTCGCCTCTACGGAAAATTGGTGCGCGACCTCGCACCGGCTACGGCCAATGCGGTTAACAGCCGCGTACGCATCGCCGATCTGATTGTAATTGATGTTGGACGAAATGATTTTTATGAGGGCGCGGATCCGGTAGCGAGCGTGCGTACCATTAAGCGTATCGTCTCCAAACTTGCCCTCTATGTTAAGAACCACGCCGGATATTCCCCCGACATTCGTGTCGCCACGTTGCTTCCTACAAGGCGAGACTTCCAACGAACATTTCTTCAGGCTGTCAATATTCTTATGCTCAGCCACCACAGCAGCGCCCTACCGGTCGATATTCGCTTCGATAAGGTGAGTGTCTACCTTATGACCTGGTTCCCCGAAGACGGCATCCACCCGTCCTCGGCTGGCTATACGGCGATGGAAGCGATCCTCGAACACTTTATCCGCAATATGTTCTATCGAGCGACAGCAATAGTGCCGCCGACGCCAAGTCCGACACCTTTATAAGAAGCGGTTATCTCGGGGTTAACCTTAGGCGAAGGCGCGTCAATCGAGGCCTTCTGCCTGCTAGCCGCCGCGAGCCGCCTAGCCTGGCGCTTTTCGGGCGAGTGCCGCTTAAGATACCGACCAAGGAGCACTTTGAGCGCCTCTTCAAGGCTTACGCCTTGGGGTAAGCTTGAAGAAAGCAGTGCTTTAACCTCCTCTAATTCTGCAAATGTCTTTTCGTCTATGGAAAAGGAGAGGGCATAGCGCTTCTCTGGCACGGGAGATGGCGCTGCTTTTACCGTCTCTGGCGAATGTCGCAAGGCACTGAAAAGACTCAATGTTTGCTGTGACGTGGTCTGCTCTGATGTGCCCGCCTCCTTGCTCGACGTAGCCAGCACTGCCTCCACTCTTGGCGCTACCACTATCGGCCGGACTCGCTCCACGGTCCGGCTTTGTGGACGTGTCTCTGCCATAATCTCCTCGACCTCAGAGCGACTTTTGCCACGAATACTGCCCAGAATCTGATCTTTGTTCTCATCGTTAAGCTGCCTCGACACCAAAGACAGTGTCGTCAAGGACAGCTCGCCTTGCATGAGTAAACAGCGCAACTCGGGAAATTTAGCCAACGCTCTGGCAGAGCATATGCGTCGGTTGGCAGCAGGTTCTGAGTAGCGAAGTTTTTTGGTGCAATACGAGTACAAAGACCCGTAGCCATCCTGCAAAAAAAGCTC
>CAIXSY010000136.1 GCA_903922175.1 uncultured delta proteobacterium
AGCTCCACAAAACGCACCTTGTCCCTGCTCTAGCCAAGTTCTACACTTAGGCTTAATGCCAGCTTCAAGTCACTTTAAGCTTATCTGCTCAACCTATTGAACTGCTTGCAATTATACGGGTGCCTACCTTATTACCTTATCCTTGATGCACGTCTGTTGAGCGCAGCTCTCGCCATTGTCGAGGAGGTGCCTTCCGGTGAGATATTCCTTGGGTTTAACAGTTTAGGGGCCTTCGCCTCGGTAAATCATGGGCATTTTCACGGGATGGTGACTGATCCAGGGCTTACTCTGCCGATTGAACGCGCCGCAAAGCGTGCCATTGCTGTGCGACCCAATCAGGTCAGAATAGCCCAATTATGGAGCTATCCCGCCGCGGCGCTGCTGTTCTCATCTGAGGGGCTCTCTTTACTTGAAATTGCGCAAGCAGCTGAAGGGTTTATCAACATCCTCCAGCGTGAAAACGTGCCACCGATTGCAGTGGTGCGCCGCCGGGCGGTGTTCATCGGCGCATCTTCACGCCTAAAGCCGCCTAAGCTCGCCGGAGCCATCGCATCCATCGAATTAGGCGGCAGGCTCCACGCCCACGGTGAGCATTTTAGTAGTTTTACGGAGCTCGATGCCCATGAGCAGCTCGCCTACGGTACAGTTTCTCGAGAATGTTTTGATCAGTTTACTGCGCAGTACATCGCCACACTTGTGTGTTAGGTTGAGCGGCCGCTATTCCATCTTCAGCACGTAGGCACTGACGTACCACGTTTCAACTCGTGCCCAGTGCAGATGTCCGGAGACGGTCACGTCCGTGGTGCTTTCGTGGTGCTTTCTCTCACACACCGCGCGCTGCAACTCCCTAAAGCGCTTCATTAATTTGCGCGCCGTCACTGAACAATGCCACGATTAAAGAGGCTGATTTGAGAGATTATTTGGCGTGGCGCTACTTCAAAACTATTACTGGAGATTTTATATTAAACTTCCACTCATAAGCCGGGCGGCCTAAGGCGGCGCTTTCCTTTACAGCGCCCCAGGATGATATCTGTAGGGTTGCTCCATCCTTCAGTTCCCCCGAAACCTTGACCTCACCCTTAACATCGTTAGCGGTTGCCCCCTTTACTGTGAGTGAGCCATCGCTATTTCTGACTGCAATTCCCGGAGAGATGCCCTCAGCTGGACTATCTGAAAGATTTGGGCCAAGGTCGCTTATCTTAAAAGCAAGCTCAAAAATCAGGTTCTTAAAGTAAGCAAAGCGGCTCTCGGCGTTGTGCCAATTTTCCAACCTGGCCGAGTTGGAAACTAAGTAGAGTGAAAAGATCTTACTGCCAGCACTATAGGTGAGGACTGAGCTTTTGATGAATTCATTAGTAATCGGGGTTTTTGTTATCGATGCCGTGTTTTTGCGAAACAACACAGCCTGATCGAGGATCGGCAGGGTGCCGTTCACACTCCAGCTAAAGGTAGCTGTCTCCGGATTTGAAAAGTGGGACACTATCGACGCTGTTGTCGCTTTCGAGAAATTATTGATGTTAAAGCTGAGTGTCTCCCCATGAGCCAAGCGCTTGCAGTCTAGAGCCGCAATCCCATTCCCGTAGCGACCAACGCTGCTAAAGGAAAGATTTATGAGCTGATCGTCAATTGTTGGGATTAGAAAGGCCTTACTTCGCTTAAAAACAGCGGTATAGCTGCCAAAGGCTGATGGGGTACAAGTATCGGTATGCTGCGCGAAGATGAGCATTATGATTACGGCAGGCTGCGCTGCACCTAAACGCTCAAAGTCCTGTTCTGAAGGGTTCGAGATGGTCGTCAGCGCTTCCTTCGTCTCGGGCTTTAGGACCGAGTTGAAAAGTGAAAGTTGAATTGCTGGGTTTCCGAAAGGATCGTCAACCTTCTTTGCGATACCATCAGCTATGTGAGTCTCAATAGTGCCCACCTTTACAGATCCTTGAACATCGGCCAAAGCACTACCTTGACTCAGTACGAAAAGCAAAGAAGTAAGAAAAAAAAGACGCATGTATGCTCCACCGTATAATGACTGCGAGGGCGGCCAGAGATATTCTAGCCCCAACCTACCAGCCACTCCGCAGCTAGTGATTTTAGTTGCCCCTAAATGTCTAGGAGAATCAATTCTTTCTAGAGTCAATATAGCGACTTACAAGCGGATAGTGCAAGTCAGTTGAAGAGAGAGCTGGATTTTGGGGTAAATTTATGATTTGTGTGGAGAGGAAGCCGGGAAAATGGATTTGGGGCCGTCTCTCGATGTGAACGGCGTAAATCGAGGAGAAGTGGCGCACTTCCGGCCGCTTCTTTTTGCCCAGAGCCTCTGTACCAGCACTAATCTCGTTTTCTTTTAAGCAGGAGGGCACTCTTCACCGCAGGAGGCTCTGAAAAACCCATGTGCGGCTGCGAAGCAGTCCGTACCATGGGTTTTTCAGAGCCTCCT
>CAIXSY010000137.1 GCA_903922175.1 uncultured delta proteobacterium
AATTCACTTGAAAAACTGACCGCGGCGGCGGCGCCTGCCGTCAGCTTTGTCCTGCTGGGGGCAATTTATTAATTTCTTGCCGCTTTTCGTTCTCCAGAAAAGTAGCTTTTAGAAAACAGGGTCTTTCCGGACAGGCTCTAGTTACGACTAGGGTAAGATCTCCCCGCACTTATTGAGCAGATACCCGTGAACGCATACGACAACCCACCGAGGAGGCACAAAATCGAGGTATTCCGGACCTTTGCCTTCGGCTATGCCCTGTGCTACAAGGGTGTAGTTGTTTATTTCACACCCGAGCTTTGTCTTAGTGCATTGGGATTCCGTAAGGATTCTTTAGTGTTCTTCAACTCGGGGCGGACTAACTAAGACGGAGAATATATTTATGGTTAAATCTTCTAACGCAGGGGAGATCTCTTCTGCATCACCTGAGCAGGTTCCTACTCAGGCTCAAGGACAGGTACATGTAACGGTAAAGGCGCTTCTCGATGCCGGAGCTCACTTCGGGCACCAAACGCAACGCTGGAACCCTAAGATGCTTCCGTACATTTATACGGAGCGCAACGGAATTCACGTTATAAACCTCGACCTTACCCTAAAGCTGTGGCAGCGCGCGCGCAAATTTATCGTTGAGACAATCAGCCGCGGGGGCACGATGCTTCTCGTTGCTACCAAGGCGCAGGCGCGTGAGATTATGGCGCAAGAGGCGCAGCGTTGCGGCGCATTCCATGTTTGCACACGCTGGCTCGGTGGTATGCTGACCAACTTCGACACGATCAAGGCCTCAATCGATCGCATGAAAAAGCTTGAGGACTACTTGGCTAGGGCCGAAGTTCCGGATTCGCAGGTCAAGCTGAAGAAGAAAGAAAAGCTCACGATCGCACGTCAGGTTGAGAAGCTTAACGACGCACTCGGCGGTATTCGCGACATGCGCCGCAGGCCAGATGTGATCTTTGTGATCGACCTTGCCAAGGAAGCGATCGCCATCGCCGAGGCTCGCCGCCTGCATATTCCGGTGATTGCTCTCGTCGACACCAACGTTGATCCGAGCCGAATCGAGTTTCCCGTTCCCTCCAACGATGACGCCGCACGCACGATTCAGCTCTTTGCCGCTGCCGTTGCGGACGCCGTTATCGAAGGTAAGCGCGAATATGAGATGCGTCGCCCGAAGGAGGATCATCAGGGGGGTTCAAACTCTCGCCGGGGCGGCTCGCACGCGTCAAACAGTAACAACGCACCAGCAGCAGCTCCCGTAGCTGTGGCGACAACGCCACCCGCTGTCTAAATTCGTAAAGCTGGGCACCGCGGTAGTTTGTACTCCGCGGTGCTCTTTGCATAATAGGCGACACACGTCGCATCGATAAAGGAGAGAGATCTATGGCTATTACCGCGGAAGATGTTAAGCGACTGCGTGAGAAAACTGGGGCCGGCATGATGGATTGCAAAGGCGCACTGACTGAGGCTAATGGTAATTTTGAAAGCGCGATCGAAGTGCTGCGCAAAAAGGGACTTAAGGATATCGGCAAGCGCACCGGGAAGGTCGCAGCCGAGGGCACGATCGGTTTCTATGTTCACCCCGGCGATCAGATCGTCGCTCTCGTCGAGTTAAACTGCGAGACCGACTTCGTCGCACGTGGAGATTCCTTCAAAGCCGCCGCACGCGATATCGCCATGCACATTGCCGCGATGAAGCCCACCTACGTTGCTATCGAAGACGTCCCTGCAGCGCTCCTTCAGAAAGAGAAGGAGATCGCCCTTGAACAGCTCCCCGAGAACCAGCGCGCCAAGGCCGACCGAATCCTGCCTGGCAAGATCGATAAGTTTTACGAGGACGTCGTCTTGTTGCGCCAGCCGTTCGTCAAGGACGAATCTGGGAAGAAGACCATCAAAGACATCATCGAGGAGTTGGGCATAAAGTGCGGCGAGAAGGTAGGCATCCGACGATTCCAGCGCTTTCAGGTAGGTGAGGGGATTGAGAAGCTACAGGGCGACCTCGCTGCTGATGTGGCAGCGATGACCGCGAAATAGCCACAGTCGAAACGTAAATCAGGAACCGAGGATCGCATGACCGACTCTCTCAAATACAAGCGCGTGCTGCTCAAGTTGAGCGGAGAAATGCTGGCAGGGGACAAAGGCTTCGGGCTCGATCCTACGGTTATTGCAAAATTTGCCGACGAAGTAGTCGAGGTACTCGAGCTTGGCGCCCAGCTTGGACTGGTCATTGGCGGAGGAAACATCTTCCGCGGGATGAATGCTGGCGAGCGCGGAATTGAGCGTGCCTCCGGGGATTACATGGGAATGCTCGGGACAGTGATTAACGCGCTAGCCTTTCAGGCTATGCTTGAGCATCGAGGAGTTGACACCCGCGTCATGTCAGCTATCGAGATGCGCCAGGTTTGCGAGCCTTACATCCGTCGGCGTGCGGTGCGGCACCTTGAGAAAAAGCGTGTGGTGATATTTGCTGCCGGCACGGGCAATCCTTATTTTACAACCGACACGGCGGCGAGCCTGCGAGCGATGGAGATCGGCGCCGATGTTCTGATCAAGGGCACCAAGGTCGATGCTATTTACGATAGAGATCCGATGAAGGATAAAGACGCCGTGCCCTATCCTGCCGTGAGCTTCAAAGAGGTCCTGCAAAAGGGACTCAAAGTTATGGATGCAGCAGCGATCTCGATGTGCATGGAGAACAGCTTACCGATCGTCGTTTTTAACGTCGGCGTGGCCGGAAATCTGCGCAAGGTCGTCACCGGCGAAACGGTTGGAACGACCGTTAGTTAACCTCTGTCCTGGCTTGAGGCTGGGGTGGAGCAGGTAATGTTTGGAGGAAAGACACTATGGCCGTAAGCGTGGCGGAACTCGATGGGAAATGTAAAAAAACCCTTGAACACTTCAAGAAAGAGCTCGGACATGTGCGCACAGGGCGCGCCAACTCAAGCATTCTTGATGGTATTCATGTTGACTACTATGGCACGTCGGTCCCGCTGATTCAGCTCGCCATGGTCAATGCTCCAGAGCCGCGACTGCTGACGGTTCAGGTGTACGACGCTAACGCCGTGGAGTCGGTCGAAAAAGCAATTCAAAAAAGTAACCTTGGCTTAAGCCCAAACAGAGACGGCTCGCTTATCCGACTGGTGATCGCCCCCTTGACGGAGGAACGCCGTAAGGAGTTCATTAAAGGGCTTCATAAAATGGCCGAGGATAGTCGTATCGTGATGCGCAACAATCGTCGCGAGATGATCGATGAGCTGAAGAAGAAGGTGAAGGCCAAGCAGGTTTCCGAGGACGAAGAGCGTCGTGCCGGAGCAGAGGTGCAGAAGATTACGGATCGTTACATCAAAGATATTGATCAGTTGGTTGGCGCTAAAGAGAAAGAGATGATGGAGGTCTAGAAACTTCTTGCCTATATTGAAAGATCGCCTCGCATTTGAAATTATTGGATTTGCAGAAATTTCAAATGTGTTTGGCTAGTTCTCGGGAGTCTCCGCATGGCTACTATTCCAGACGCGCCGCCTCATTCTGCCACACAGGCCTCAACGTTGATCGCGCCTCGCCATGTCGCCATCATCATGGATGGTAACGGCCGTTGGGCCACGGCGCGACAGCTGCCTCGTGTCGAGGGCCATCGCCAAGGGGCGCAGACTGTACGCATGGTGGTCGAGGAGTCCCGCCGCCTCGGTGTTCGCTATCTCACTCTGTTTGCCTTTTCTTCAGAGAACTGGGGTCGGCCGGAGCCCGAGGTGTCAGCACTGATGAGTCTCTTCGCCCAGTACCTCGAAAGCGAGCTCGACCTACTACGCAATAACCAGATTAGACTTCGCGCGATGGGGGACCTCTCCAAATTGCCCCAGAAAGTTCAGGACTCGCTAGGACGAACGATGAAGGCTACGGCCGAAGCCCAAGGCATGGACCTGATTATGGCGGTATCGTACGGTTCGCGTGACGAGATCGTCAATGCAGTGCGTGGTATCGCGTGCCAGGTTAAAAGTGGCTCGCTCGATCCCGACGCGATCAACGCCCAAACGATTAGTCAGCACCTATACCTCCCCGATCTTCCGGATCCCGACCTCCTCATTCGCACTAGTAACGAGATTCGCATCTCGAACTTCCTTTTGTGGCAGCTGGCGTACTCGGAGATCGTCGTAAGCCCACTCTTTTGGCCCGATTTTTCTAAGGATGAATATGCTCGCTGCCTCCAAGCCTTTGCCTCGCGCAAGCGGCGCTTTGGGCTAACGCAAGAGCAGGCACAGAGCCAGACCACGACGGAGACGGTTAGTAAATAGGAGGAAGCTATGTCGGAGCGTTTTAAAAATCTTCAGGCACGTGTGCTCACCGGCAGTATACTGGCGGCTCTTTTTATTGTAACCGGAGTCCTCTCCGCCTACTCTGTCGCGGCAAAGCTCATGTTGCTCGGTTTAGGCCTAATCGCGCTGGCGATCTGCTCTTGGGAGTTCATCGTCTTCTCGCCACTGCCGGTTGAGGGCGCGAAAAAGTTTCTTTGGCAGCTCGCGCTCGCCGTCTGCTTTTTGCTCGCGCCGCTGTGGGCCTTGAAAACGTGCTTTATCGTCTCGTGTAATTTCGGTATGGCTCACGAGATCGCAATCGCCCTTTTTGCCAAAGGCGTATTTTTAGCGGGCTGCTTCTTCTTTATCCTCATGGCAGTTGCCGGCAGGACCTCTCTCGACCTTGTTAGCCATCTCTTTGAGCGCGTCCTGCCGGCACTGGCGCTGATCGGAGGCGGTGGAGCAGCACTAATTGTCCTCTGTTTATCCGCGAATTCACCGCGTTCGCTGTTTTGGGTTGTGCTCGTTGTGGCGATTAACGATATCGCCGCTTATTTTGGTGGCGCATCTATGGGGGGACCGAAGCTTTCGCCCGCACTTTCGCCAAACAAAACTATCTCGGGGAGCCTCTGCGGACTTGCGGCGGGGGCAGTCATAGGGATTCTGGCTGGCGTGCTTTTCAACTTTCAAGGGGGCTTAATCAGACTGCTGGCCCTTGCGCTTCTGGTTGTGGTCGCCGCACAATGTGGGGATCTGCTCAAATCGTACCTCAAACGCCTCGTTGGTGTTAAGGATAGCAGCAGCCTCCTTCCCGGCCATGGGGGAGTCCTTGACCGGCTTGACGGCATCCTCCTCGGGGCGATTCCAGCATTGCTTTGGTGGGCATAGTGCGGTGAAGTTCTCTAATCATTGATCAGTTGACAATGACCAGGATTTAAGACCATGACCAAGACCAAAACTAAGATAAGATTTACCCGGGCTTTATGAGCAGTTACCATTTGAGCTAGGATTACCATGCTCGTTCCCGACACATCTCCCATAATCACCGCGCCGCCCGAACGTCCTCTGCGGCTAGCAATATTCGGGTCGACAGGCTCGATCGGAGCATCAGCGCTCGATATCGTGCGCCAATTTCCGCAGCATTTTAAGGTGGTGGCTCTTGTCGCTGGCTCTAACAGCGCAAAGCTGAATGAGCAGATTCAGGAATTCAAGCCTCGCCTCGCCGCCCTCGCGACGCCTGAGGCGGCGTCGCGCCTCGACACCTCGGGGATCGCCTGTGAGGTCTATAGTGGAGAGGCTGCGGCGGCAGAGATAGCAGCCCACCCCGATGTCGACACGGTACTTGCCGCTATCGTCGGAAGTGCCGGTCTGCGCTCAACGCTGCGCGCGATAGAGGCGGGGAAGACGGTCGCCCTGGCCAACAAGGAGAGCCTTGTTGCTGCTGGTGCGCTTGTAGCTAAAGCACAAGCCATCTCCCGAGCACAGCTGCTCCCCGTTGACAGTGAGCATTCGGCGATCTTCCAAAGTCTGCATGGACAACGCCGCTGCGATGTAGCCGAGCTTATCCTCACTGCCTCGGGTGGCCCGTTCTTGCATACTCCGAAGGAAGATCTGTGCAGCATTACGCCGGCCCAGGCGGTTAAACATCCACGCTGGAGCATGGGCGCCAAGATCTCGATTGACTCGGCTACCCTGGTCAATAAAGCACTCGAGCTTATCGAAGCCCACTGGCTCTTCGCAGTTCCGCAGAGCGCCATTCGTGTGCAGGTCCATCCTCAGAGCATCGTCCATTCCCTCGTCGCCTACACAGACGGTACACAGATGGCGCAGCTCTCGGTGCCTGACATGAAGGGGGCTATCGCCTACGCACTGCGCTTCCCGCACGGACGACTGCCTGAGGTGATGCGCCCGCTCTGCCTTTCCCAGGTTGGCAAACTTGAGTTCTTCGAAGTCGACAACGAACGCTTTCCGGCTATTAGCCTCGCCCGGCAGGCTCTCGACGCCGGCGGGGCCATGCCCGCGCTGTTTAATATCGCCAACGAAGAGGCGGTGGCTGCCTTTTGCCAGGGGCAGCTTCGCTTTGACCGCATCGTGCCACTGATCGAATCTGTCCTGTCCCGCCTCGGACAACAGAGCTACACCAACCTCGATGAACTTCTTGCGATTCAGCAGCGAGGTAGGGATGCGGCGAGGGAGCTGCTCTAGGTGTCGGACCGAACATCCTCAAGGACAGGCCCGATGGCGCAACGTCGTCGGATATCCTGATCGATTAAAACATCGAATAGTCAGCGTTTTCGTCAGTGCCCTGCCATTTGCTGACGAGCTCATTGATTTAGTGGAATAGCTTTTTCTTTTCAGTTAGAGTCTAGAACTATGCCAACTTTCAGCATGTCCTCAGCTATAGCTATTCCGCGCTTCACAGATGGCTTTATGCGAATCGGCAGTGGACCATTCGGCGCCAAGGAGGAGAGCCTCAATGAGCATAAGGCACTACTGAAAAAGTATAATCTTCGTGTTCCTCGGACGGTGACAATGGGCTGGGGAGGCCTGCAGCGTTATTGTGCTGATGGCAATATAGGTGAGTTCAAGCGAATTGTTGCTGGTGCGCATATCGCACTTGGAAGTCCCGAGTACCTTGCGGCGCGTTCGACGGCAATGGGGGATAATACAGGGACGGGGATCTTCTATTCGAATCTCTTCCGCTATACCGATCCTGATCAAGCCATGGCGCATATTAGAGATGTCGCGGCTTCGCACTCCTCCCCAGAGGCCGAATGCTTTAGGCGCGAATTACAACTAGTCGAGGGGATTGGTGCAATGCTTCAACCGATTGCGGGGAACTATTATGATCTTCCACCGGTTGACGGCAACCCAGCTAAGCGGGTATTCGGCCCACTCTGGAGTGGAATAGTCAACACGCAGCTTCCGCAAGTTTTGGTGCTTAACCCTGGCCTCCTTCGTCCTGAAACTTCAGAAAACAAGACACTTATCGAGGATCTAAGCCAGATCGATCCCGATTCCAGGCATCTCGCGCTGCTATTCGACAGCTCCTCTTCCTCATCGTCGCTACACCCCGTCGATATGAAGACCCCGGGCAATATTCTGCTTCAAGAAGCTGCGCTCAAGACGATTCGAGAGATTCCTGACAGGATGTGGGAGATTAAACGCAGCCTTGATATGGATCTTTATGCTGAGATATGTGTTGCCGCCAACGGCGTGGCTAGTGTCGTACAGTTCACACCTCTCCCACCACTACCAAGGCTTTCTGCCACACCATCTGTGCCAGGCGATGCCACCACGGCGGTGCTTTGTCGCGGTGCTACGAAACTAAGTAGAGCGACTGCCCTACACGTTACTGATCATATGAAGGTTGAGGATCTGTTTTCGATCGTCCGCGAGTTTAGTAAGGGGATGGAGGGGCGGTCCTTGGTCCTCATATTTGAAGATAACATCCTTCGCGAGTTGATGAGTCAAACTCGCGAATTATGGGGTGCGCTGCTAAATGTGGGTGCGCTTTTTAGTATAGACATTCAAAAACACTCCGCCCCCTTCGAGTGTCATCTTGCCGGAGCAATGCGCATGGCACGCAATTTCGGGTACGGTCGGCTGCCACAATCACCAAATTTGGGCGACCCGAGTGCTATGATAACCGCGCCAGCAAACGGCAGACATGCAACGCAAATCGATGTCTATGAAAACTGCGTTGAGGTTCAGATTTCCGAATGGCATGATGTTGGGTATATTAGACGATGTGCGAAATAATAAAATAATAACTCGCGCAATTTGCAAACATTTCTTCTAACCATTCAGCACTTTTACACTAAACACAACTTATTTCACACGGAGAGGCACAGCGCGGCCTTGCGGCCGCAACCAAAATAGATAGTCCATACGGCTGCGCTGTGGGGCTCTAGGCGAAGCCTCAAATCCTGCCAGCTTGTCACAGGAGGTTGCGTGGTGGGGACAAGCACCATCCCCGCCGTGTCACTCCGTGTGACTGCCGGATAGATCTCTGTGTGAAACAGTCTGTCCTGAAACTCTTTTCAAAGAAGCCTAGATCCGTTTGGTTAGTACCGCATTCCGTGCTATACGATTAGCTGAGCATTCGGCTCAAACTTGAGCGTAACGTCCATGTCTTGGAGGGGGATTATGAGCAGATTCAATAATAAATCACTCGCCTGGTGCGTATGTAACTCTTTTCTCCTCTTCGGGATGGTACTTTCCTATGAGCCTTTTGCCTATGCCGATAGGCAGTGCTCCGACTTTTCTGCTATTAGTATCCCCGACAGCAATCCGACCGGCGTTGTTGGTGCGCTCTCAACTTTGAAGACTTTATCGATTCAGGATCTCAACCTATCTCTTAATATTACGCACTCTTGGGTTGGCGATCTTGTGGTGCAGCTTAAGCACGTTGAAACTGGAACCGTGGTTACACTTATTGAGCGGATGGGACGAGCGAGCAGTGGCTTTGGTTGCAGCCATGACAATTTGAATGTAGAGCTTGACGATGAGGGTGCAGGAGGAGCAATTGAGAGCTTGTGCGGCTCCGGCAGTACAGTTCCCACTTCTCCTCCAACGTTTGTTCCGAACAATCCACTTTCAGCCTTCGATGGCCAGAGCATAAGTGGAACATGGCAAGTAATTGTATACGACCAGCTCGCGGGCGATGTTGGCACTCTTAACTCTTTCTGTCTTACCTGGAATTCGACCGACATCGCGGTGAGTGGCGGTGCCTCAAAACTGATCGCACCGGCCGGCGGGGCATTTACCTACAACTTCCAAATCTCAAATAATGGGCCGTATGATGCTGAGGCGGTTCAATTTACGAACCAGCTTCCCGCAGGTCTGGCCATCACCGATATCTCGCTAAGCAAGGGAACGCTGCAGTACCTCCCCGCTGGGTGGCCTTTTTCAGTGTATATCCAAGGGACAATCCCAACTCTCGCGGTAGGCGAACAGGTACAGCTGCAGGTGGGGGTAGTGAGCTCTTCGATAATGATGAACCCGGGACCGACCGTCGAAAGCACGCTACTGCGCGTAACATCGCCAGCCGGAGCGCCACACGAAATGCCGGCATACCCGATAAATTTCGATCCTTCGCAGCACCCGTCCGTGGTAACTGCTCCCGTGGTGCTGGCTAACGACGGTGTCGCCACAGTTCCCGGGGCGCTGACAAGTGATGCCTGCGAGCCACTCAGTGCTGTCGATGTATCGGGCAAGATAGTGCTCGCAGATGGTCTGTTCGTGCCGCTTCCGGATTATACCGGCACACCACCGCCATGCGGCATCGGAGCTCAGATGAATAACGCAATGGTCGCTGGTGCAGTAGGACTAATTGTGCAAAATGTGTCGGATAATGCCGCACCCATGTTTTCAGCACTTTCGCCGCCGTTGCCTGGATTTGTAATCCCAGTTGTCGTGGTTGGTAAACAGATGGGGCAGTTTCTGCGCGGCGGTGGCAACGCCACCATTCAGGTAGGAGCTCCCGGCGTGTGGGAAACGTTTGATCTCATGGCAGTCGATACGACGGACGACGATACCGTGCCTCAGAACGACTCCAAGTTTATTCCAGGGATATTGGGCGTTGACAGCGATGATGATGGCACTGCGGATGCACTCGACGACTGCCCACTGGACGGGGCTAAAACCTCTCCTGGGATCTGTGGCTGCGGACGAGTAGATTCAAGCCTCGACGTAAACTTTAATGGCGTTGCCGACTGTAACGAGGCAGCGGCAGCGCTTGTGCCGCCCGCGCCAAAGCTGCGTCAGATAAAGAGCGTAGTGCGCGTAACCATGCCTAACCTGAGCGGGGCGAGCTACGTGGTCAAGGTCGCGACCAAGCTCAAAGGGGCGAAAAAGGCCTCGACCAAGACCTACCGCAGCGCCAAAAACGTGCTTAGTTTAAAAGGCATCAAGCCCGGATCGACACTTGTGGTCTCGTACCTATTTTCACTTGGCGGGCCTTCGATATCGACCACCAGCCCGAGCCTGAAGGCGAAGTTGAAGACGAAGTAAGCGCCGCGCTTCCTCCTTCGCCCGGCCTTTCCACTTCGCCTGGCCTTGCGGCCAGTGCTTCGTGGGAAAAGCGCGGCCGGTGCTTCCCCCTCCGCTCGACCTCGCGGTCGATGCTACGGGGGACAAGTCGGAGGACACGTCGCGCGCCGCTAATGTGAATTGCAGCTTGAGGCAAGCCGAGGGCCGCAGCTGCAGCTGATCGGATGCAGTCAGCAGAAAGCTGATCGCGGATCGCGGATCGCTGATATCGGATGTTGTTATTTAAAATACAGCGCAAGCTTGCGCTGTAATCGTCGAGACTTTTCTGGAGCGTGTGCAATTTTAAGGCGCACAAGAGTCTTTGCGCTCAAAATAGATGAAACTTTGGAGTAGCTCATCTTTTCAATGTTCGTAATTTCGTCGAACAATGCATTAATCTCGTTCATCATCGAAGACTGTACGGTGCGCATACGTTGGATCGAACTTAAAGCGCTTCGCAAACTCACCCCAGTTGTGCGGGAGCCAGGGGAGTTTATTGTACGTGCGCGCGAGCTGGGATTTCCAAAACTTGAAACAGTCATTAAATGTGTGAAATTAAGAGAATGATATGCGCGAGTAGATTCCAGAAAACTGTGAGCAGGAACCTTTCTCACACTCCTTGCTTCTCTGGGGCTGCCCCAGAACTGGCTCCGCCTGGACTAAAGCACCTGTGGGGGCAGCCCCTTAGTACCCCGACCAGAAAGTTTTTTCACTTGGTCATGAACTCCTGCTTGGCCGTGGCCTCATCCTCTTCGACATCGACTTTTACATTTAAGCCCAAATCTAAGGGTAAATGGCCAAGGCCAAGCGGAAGTTCAAGGCCAAGTCTACGGCAAAGTTTAAGTTAGCAATGGAGCCTTGGTCTGAGGCAGAGCCTCGCTAGTTACTTATGGGGAAGCCCCTCACTCAGCCACAAGATGGAATATGAGCTCCTTGTGCCCTTCCTCAACACGCACCCTACCTTCATCAATCAACTGCCTGAGGGCATCAAGGACGACTACCTGCTCGCCTTCAACGGCCGACCGCTCATCTTCTTCGTGAAGCATCTGAAAATTGCGGAAAAACAGGCCATCCCCCGCTTCTGGGTGACCAAGTGCTTCAATAATTTGGGTTTTTACCCGCGTAAGATCGTGGCTCATATGATTTATGCTCCCGCCAAGCGGGTACGTACATCTAAAGCATAGCACAAAGCATGCCGCTGCCCGTAGACTTTTTTTTCGATAGGGATAACTATTGGCCGCTGCTTGAGGTTAATACATGACTTTCGTACTCGCATTTTATAGTTTTAATTTGGAGATCACCAACTCTGACTCCGGGGTTTACCACAAAGCTCGAGTCAAGATCCCTCGCCACCCACAAGAGACGCTTGAACAGATGTACGCACGTGTCCTTGCCTTCACTCATAGTTATGAGGAGGGAATTGAATTTTCACGCGGCATGTTCGAGTTGCGCGAACCCAGCCTTTGGAAAAAAGACGTCATCGGAGACATCATCTCCGCCGTTGAAGTCGGCAGCGTAGACCTAGAAAAACTGCATCGGGCGCTCAAACGAAGACCTATACCGCGCTACAGCGTCTATTTCTATGATCAGGCACAGATGCAGAAGTTCTGCCACGGAATGCGTGGCAGCACGACAAACTGGATTGAAGATATCCACTTCTTCTGGATCCCCCCGACCTTACTTCAGGCGATTATACCACTCGAAAAGTCGAGCAGCACATGGAGTTTGACTTTTGTTGACGGCACTCTTTATCTTACCGTGGACGGAACGGCGTTAGAAACCAGCATTACAACTCTAGACATGTGGGCCCAATTCCAAGAAAGCTTGGGTACCCAGTGCGCCTAGTTGAGAATTTGTAGCTGCCCCTTAAGCGTAGGCGACCCGTGCAACGTTCGGCTGAGCTCACGTCGAAGCCTGCACCGTGCACGTAAACGTTCCCCTGCCCCGAAAAGAGGAGGGAACGGGTACGTTCATCCGCCTTCGCTTGCAGGTCCGCAAGCTGAGGTGCGAGGAAAGGCTACGACCGTGCACGAGCATGTGCACGGGAAAACCTTTTACCCGAACGTTACGCGCAATTATGAGGACACCCCATACCCCATGCCTTCAAACATTAAGCATATCGTTTTCGACTTTGGTGGCGTTATAATTAATCTCACCACGAACAACGCCGCCACCTCATTTCGGAAATTCCTTTCCGACAACACGACCCACTCAATTACTGCCGACGACGAAAAAGCTGTCGATGCTTTAAACCTGTGCTACGAGATTGGTGGCATGTCCCATGAGCAGTTCCGTAACAATATGCAACGCACGTTGGGTATCAGCGTTGCGGCAGATCTCTTCGACCACGCCTGGAACTCAATTATAGCCGATCTTCCCAAGCAACGAATATCCCTTTTACGCCACCTCCGCGAGCAATATCACCTATCACTTCTGAGCAACACCAATGCCGGACACCTCGCCTATATCAATCGCCTCATGCAGACCGAGCACGGGACACACTGTCTCGATGATCTATTTGACCGAGTGTACTATTCCCACTTAGTGGGCATGCGCAAACCGAGCCCAGAGATCTTTACGCACGTGCTCTCCGATAGTGGCATCACCGCCGCCGAAACACTTTTCATCGATGATCTAGCAGCCAATACCACCGCTGCCGCAGCCCTTGGTATCCAAACGCTGCACCTCATCGGTCAAGATATCTGCGAGGCGCTAGCCAAATACATCTGACGTGGCTGCGGAGAGCCACCCAAACCCATTGACCTCGCGCCTCATCTGAAGGATGCTACGGCGATATTATTAACCTCTTCCTGTCAAACATTAAGGAGTCACAGTCATGGCATCACTGAGAATTAGAATCGTGTTGAGTTCCATACTTTTCTTCTTAGCAGGAAATCTTCTTGCGGAGACTGCTATGGATAACTTTTCACAAACAAACAAACCACAAGCCGGAGATACCATCGCCGTTATCAAGACCAACCAGGGTGTGATCAAGGCAGTTATCTTCACCGCGATTGTCCCCAACGCCGCCAGTAACTTCGTCGATCTGGCGAAACAGGAAAAGTACAATAACGTCCCCTTCCACCGCATCATTAAAGGGTTCATGATTCAGGGGGGCGACTTTGCTAATCGCAACGGCACCGGCGGCTATTCAGCCAAGGGTCCAGACACAACGATTGAAGATGAATACTCACCAAAGCTAAGCCACATCCGCGGCGCCCTTGCCTGGGCCAAAACCAACCGTCCGAAGAGCATCGGCTCGCAGTTCTTCATCGTTCACGCCGATTCACACTTCCTCGATCACAAGACCGGCAGTGGCCCAGCTGATGGGTATACAGTCTTCGGCCAAGTTGTCGATGGGCTCGATGTCCTCGACAAGATCGCCACCACCCGCACCGCCCACGGCGATGCCCCGCTCTCGCCGATGACGATTGAGTCGGTGACCATTGAGCAGATGAAATAGTTGCTGTCCTAACGGACAGCAACTAACTAGTCAGCATGGGGTAAGTACTCGCCCCCTCGTCAGGCTGTGCGTATATTCTTAACAAAATGGCCATTATCTAGAGCCGATGACGCTGATGTCAAACGTCTTACGCCGGACGTCTAACGTCGACGTTTTACGTCCGGCGTAAGACGTTTAACGTCAGCGTTAGTCGATTAAGGGCGAACAGTTCCCCAGGGTTAATGAGCAGTTACGTAGGAAGGCTATAAACACTCAAAAACAGGGTTGTTTTTGGCCGAATGGGAGGGTACCCTTTTAAAGAAGGGGGACCTCCCTTCGTTTGGCCTCCTGTCAGATAGATCAGAAACTCGGTTCGTATAAACTTTTCAGGAGAAACTATATGTTCGAGAATGTTAAAGATTTTCTTACTCAAAATGCTCCGCTTAAAGTGGATCAGGCGGGCGAGCCGAGTAGTCTCGAACTCCAAACCGCCGTCGTGGCCCTACTCCACGGAACTTCGGAGGCCAATGGCGTGGTAACTGCCGAGGAAAAAGACTCAATATTGAGAGCGATCCCTATCGCACTCGGCGTGGAAGATGCCGAGGCCGCGGATCTGATAGAGATGTGCGCAGTGCTTCATGCCTCACCAGAACGAATGGAAAAATTCATCGCCGCCGTCGATCAAAATTTCAGCACCGATCAGAAACTTCGCCTCCTCAGCCTCGTCTGGCAGGTGCTTTCGGCTGACGGCGAGGCTGATAAGCTCGAGACGGCCTATGCCACGGAGCTGCGCAAGAAACTTGGGTTGAGCATGGAGCAGGCAGTGCTTGCACGACAGATGTGTCAACGGAGCTTGGCCGAGCGGGCCACGGCGAAAGGCCGACGGGATACGAGCGAAGAGTAAGGCTCGCATATACCGTCCTCAAAAAGTTTTGGTGGACCTCCGAATAGCGGGGGCGGCCGGCCTGTCCTGAGCGTCAGTCGAAGGGAGCGCCGCGCTTGGTCTACCCTTTTGGTGGAGTGCTCACTAACTGTAACATGGTGCAAAAAAAGGGTAGACCGAGCGCGCTCCTCCGTCCGCCACCAATGCGTTTTTACGTCAAGACTTTTTGCGGACGGTATAGCTGATATTCTGGCCGCTAGCGTCTACTGCCTGATCAGGAGTTTCCCCCTTCGCTCGACCTCGCGGTCGAGGCT
>CAIXSY010000138.1 GCA_903922175.1 uncultured delta proteobacterium
CATTCACTTGAAAAACTGACCGCGGCGGCCTCTGCTGCCGTCTGTTTCGTCCCGTCGCGGGTGATTTTATTAATTTCTTGCCTATTTTCACCTCAAGGAAAGTAGCTTTTCGAAAACAGGGTCTTTCCGGACAGGCTCTAACTTAAGCTTAAATATTGATTATACTGTGAATCCAAATACAGCCGATAGAACAGCAATTGCAGTACCAGGTCCTGCTGCCACTTTCACTCCAACTCCTGTCGCTAATGGTGCCTTAGTTGCAGAAACACTTACTGATGCTGGGCATTCTAATGTTACTAATCTTGCTGCTGTGAGCCGACGGGAAGCTGGGACGACACAAGGACTCGCGTTTCCTGCGCGTGGGTTAGGAAATACTCGGGATGAGGTTGTCACGGTATTAGCGACCAGTTTGCCAAGCTTTGGTGGACTTCAGCAGGCGGATCAGTCACTACTTGTACATGCATTTTCAAATGCGGGGCATCTGCATGCTGGTGATCTTGCAATTGCATGGGCGACTGAAGACGTACTTGCTCCATCAGAGGGACTTTTTGTGCGCGCGGCGCAAGCTGATGTTGGTGGTACCAAGCCAGTAGATCCGGCGAAGGTCGTCATTCTAGCAGCAAGACTCGCACAACCTGTACCTGTAATTCAGGCAGGCCTACAGATTTGTGGTGATGCAAAAAACGAGCGAGAGCTGTATCAGGCGGTGACGTTACTACATGTCCTTGTCGTTCCTAGTGCACAACGTAGATTTTTTGATCTTACACGCCCCCCCCAAATTAGATAGGCACTTTGTTGACCAGGCCATTCTACAGACTGCAGTGCTTGAAGCAATTGATATACGAATTCTCCGTGATACCCTTAATGGCACCTGGCAAAATGCTAAATTTACACTGGCTGACATGACCCGACTTCTCCTCGTATTTCGCACATACGATGAGATGCATAGCGCTGTTCAGGATGCCACAGACAGGATTTCTACATTATCTGCCTTTCTTAATTGGATCGAGAATATACCTTATATCCCAGCGAAAACAGAGGACGATAATCTTTGACCCATCTTTTAAGGCTACACAAGTAACAGCAAGGTAACTCTAATGCGCCGTTTTTCGCATACTCCACCTTCGAAAGCTGACTCGGGGGATGGCCACGCTGCTAGCGTTGCGCCGCATGAGTCAATCCCCCATAAGCCAGCGGTCACATTGACTCTAGCAAATGAGATTATTACGGCGCTTAGCGTCGGTAAAGAGGCCCGCCAGAAACAACAATCAGGGCGCACTACCCAGGAAATTGGTGCCGAGCTTAAAAAACAATTCGACGCGCATATGGCACTTTTTGATGCAACATGCCCCGATAAGGTTAAAGTTTCATTCGAAGGTAAGTCGTTAATAGCCCTTGACCCGAGTGGAAAACATTGGCTGGTGCGGCCCGAGCTTATGGGAATGCGTTCAGGTGCCGCCACTCAACTGATTTATTACATGGCCCGTTGCTGTGCATTCTGCGCTGCACTAGACCCAAACGCCCCGTTATCAGAGCGAATCTTTGCAACCTACTTATATGTTTATAGCCACCACCTCGGTAGTGGATCGTATGGGGAAGCGCAGACAGTAGGTTTAGCGCAGGCGTTTCGCGAACTACGTACGGCCGGTTGGAGCACGCCGCACGAAGAGAGTGCTCTCCAGCGAGCAGTCGGAAGGCGATCTGAAATCGGCACAGAGGCGGCTGGCAAGAAGCCGCGAGCAGAGGAACGCAGTCGCTGGGCCAGAGAGCTGCTCACCACGGCTGTTATCCCATGGTCTAGTGTCGCTAGTGTGGCAGCGCGTCTGAACATAACTCCCGAGGTGCTAGTCACAATCCTGGGCGATCCCACAAATCTGCGTAAACAGGAGCTACACTTTACTCTGCGAACACAACTAGCAGTGGAAGCATTTCCTAGAAGCGCCGGTATGGCGCTTCTAAAAGGTGAGAATGGGCTAAAACTTTGGCTCTCACAGGCTGAAGATGCGATGCAGAGACATTCTGAGCTTCTCAAGCTTCTAGCTGCCGAGTTCCTTGACCTGGCGAATGTTTGCAAAGAAAAAGAAAAGCTAGAATTTAGAAAGAGCCGCTTTCAGTGTTTTATAACCGCGGCCTATAGACCTAAGCACGATGCAGTTGGTTCCAGTAATCAGCAGAGTGATCCGTTGTATTTTCGTGGACTGTTGCACGCACCAGGTATTGGACGGCCTCCATTACGCGCAGCTGCGCTGGCGATTGGCAGTCGGCTACATTACTTTGCAGAAACAGGAGTGACTGATGCGGCCAGGGAGCTACTAATACCATTGGATAGAAATGGGCTCCTTGCGAGAGCAAATGAATGCCGATTGGCCGCAGCAAATGCCGAAACCAGGCTGCAACAGATCCGGGCAATGCAAACTTCATTTCAAAAGGCAATTGTGCCAAGCTGGCTTGGTCTTCGTGCTCAAGTCGGCTCTCCAATTGAGTTACGTATTCGACCAGGGCCACCGATTGCCTTGGTGCGAGAACTCGCCCGCCTACAGCAGGTTACTGGCACCCCTCCCCGAGAGGTGCGTCACCTACTTAGGCAATTCCCAGAAATTATTGATATTTTGCGCCAACAGGCCCCAAACTTTGATGCCAGTTTGAAGAATCTCGTAGGACTTTTAAAGGCAGATGGTCTGGCGCTGTTTGCAGGTGTTCACCGGTCAACGTCTCAGCGCAGTCTTCCATTTATTAGTCTAGCCAGGCTTAGCCGAGCCTCCGCGATACCCATGGCTGATTTTCTAGACGCGTTTATTAACCCTAACTTGACATCAAGCCACGCGAACCTGAACGAATATGCGAGTAAGCACGAGAGTGGCAACATCTCTTTAGGGGGTAGCAACGCTTCGCTTTCGATGCTTGTAGCGGTCGCTCTCACTCGTCTTAAGACTCATCGCCAGAGGTTGGAGCTCCTCGGAGCAGTGGTCGATAATACACTCAACGGAATTAATCCCAGAGGAAGAACTAAGCTTAATCTAGGTCTTTTCATACAACATGACCAACACTCTGACCTCCCCGGCACCACTGCTACAAGGTGGTATAATGAGAGGGATCTTCGCCACAGGATTCTTACTAACCCGGCCTGCGTTAGCGAGAATGGCGTAGCGCTAGGAGAGGTGAGGGGAGTGCCTCATCCAGATCTCACAGCACAAAAGACTATTCATTCATTGAGCGATCATCCACTTAGCGAACGTCGCTTCCCTAGCAAGAAGGATGACATGCCCGTAGCAAAGGGGTGGGTTTATTCCTTTGCTGGAGCTGGACAAACGACATACCAAAAATGGTCCGAAGGAATCAAACAACTCTGTGGAGTTGCAACGCGCAAAATAGCCGCTCTTCAGGCCTGCCTAGGTAATGAGAAAGGCCTACTTTGTCTCGATCTAAGCGCAGATGCGGTAATTACCTATTTGCAAGATGAGGAACAAGAGCATCGCCACCGACTGACGACACTATCGGCATCGGCACGACCTAAAACTACACTACATAGTGCGCTTATTGCACATCGGGAGATAAGAGCCGTACTGCAGTGGATGGGCTCCGAGAAACACCTCGATGCTGTTATTGGGAAGTCTACGTTATGGGAGAGGCTTGATTTCTTTCTCGCGGCAGCGCGATCGCCTGCATTTGAGAGCCTAAGAAAGACTAGTGCAGCCCTCAATCGGACTGTAGCCGAGGGCTCGATTATTGCCAAAGTACTGGCGCAGCTGGTTGAGGTGACCTACGATGCTGCTAGTGGGCTAGCGGATAATCAAGATCCTGTAGTACGAGTGATCGGGTTGCCGCTTATTCAGGGAGTTTTATCTTCCCATGGCGCAGCATACGGAGAGCTTGTTAGAGAGAATATGCGAACGCCACTTCGCGGATTTCCTGAGGTAGACCGGTTAGTTGGTTTTGCGGTGGAGCATGAGATCGCCTCTAACCCCAGTCCAGCATCACTTGCACGGTGCTTTGAAAGTGCGACGGCTCTACGTGTGATAACTGCAGGATTAGCCTCTAAATTAGCCGCGAACGCACGACATGTAGTTAGTGCGGATCAGGCCAGATTGCTTGATGGGACTGCGATTGCCGAGGCGGAATCATATGTCCTACATGCCGCATGTAGGTATCTTTGTGCTCACGGAAACGATGATGATCTAGGCTTCGTTACCAAAACAATCTCAACGGCTATTGGTAGCCTGCGAGTCGAGATGCCGGGTGGCTCATTCCGATTTATCATGTCCGTAGGTGCTGTTCTTATCAGTCGAAATCTAGCGCAACACCAGGAAACATTACTGAGAAGCACCTGGTTACACCTCATGCAGAATGAGGAAGCCCCACTTGCCACAATGCTGCATTACTTAGGTCAGGCTATGCACGGCGCTGAGGCGGTGAGAATCACGAAAGCGTTACTACCGACACCGGCAGATATCGTAAAGATGTTACAGCGTAGCGGTATCTCGTCAGATATCCAGGGTAAACTAATTGGCAGTATCCCTCCGAGCGATCTTCAAGCAGCGCTAGCGATGTTGCCAGATCGAGATCCGCATAGTCTCAAGGTGAGTGGGCGCACCTTTGATAAGAGTGGACTATCCGAAGCCGCATTGGCAATTGGACCTGGAGCACAACGCCACATGATAGCGCGTTTAGCATATTACGAGGCACGAAAGGCCGGGCAGAGATATTTAACCCTAAAAAATCCATCAAATCCAGCAATCACTGCTCCAAACTACTATATGCATCTTGGCGTACCACGGAACGCGACTCAGGAAATAATCGCTACGAGTTGGGATATTTTGCAAAAGATCTTTCATCCAGATCAGTTTAGCGAGCAGCCCGAGAAAGCACGTGAGATAGCAGAATTAATTGGTGCTGCTTCATTGGCTCACGATAAATTAAGCAATCCAGCAACGCGCTTAACGTATGATAGAGATCTCAGCCTTAAGCTAGGACTCTGGCGCAGCGGCCCTCCGCACTTTTTGTTTGGTCCATGGTTTGGTAAACTCATAGCCGATGGGCATTTTAGTCTTAAAAAAATTGAGGCTGTTGCACCAACAGCGCAAAAAACGCGCGTAGTGCTCGGGTCCGGTGGCGACGTGTGAAAGTAACGTGCAAAAGTAAAAGCTAACCCGTATCTTGAAGAAACTAGATCTGCAAATGAACTAAGCAACACCTGCTGTGCATAGTTTAGCCCACAGGCAATATCCCTCAGGGATAGCGCACGGTCCGCCACCTCAACCTCAGGGACTCCCGAAACTCCTTTTCTTGATACTTTGATGGCCGACCTCGCCGTTCCGGGTTTGCTGGTCTCCCAATGCTGTGAGAGCTTAAAAGCCTTATCGCTTGCTTTCTGCCAACGCCAAGCTGCTCGCAAAGCTTGCTGATTATCTCGCCTTTTTTCTTCTTGCGGCTCTTCCTGTGTCGCTCTTTTAAGACCCCAATAAGACAGTGTCTTTCTATTGTATTCATACTTCACGCCTCCTTTTCGGTGACGTGATTTATGAGGCAACAGCCCTCCAAAATATTCCGAATCTTTTTCGTTCAGTGACGTTTGTTTTGAGGCCAATCGGGGTTCGCATCATTAGTTGACTATCTCCATTTTTCCTGGCACTATCCCAGAAGTGCAAAGTACACACCCGAAAGTACCTATAAGACAGGGATCGACTTTGAGTACTCTTCCACCTGAGACGCTGCATAAATGCCTGGTGCTTATCCTTAAGCCCGTGGTGCACTTTTGCTTAAAACGATCGCTGAAGATTCAAGAGCTGCTCGAAGCGGCGAAGGTGGCTTTCTTGGAGCTCTCCGAAGAGGAGATGCGCCGCGACGGGGCCGGGGTAAGCATGAGCCGCTTGAGCATCATGACCGGAATTCATCGACGCGACGTGATGCGCCTGTGGCGCGATGAGGAATCTCCCAAGCAGGAGGGGAACTTACTTAAACGGGTGGTGTGGAAGTGGCAGCAGGATGATCGTTACCGCACGAAGGGCGGGCGGCCGCGGATGCTGCAGGTTGAGGGTAAGCAGAGCGAGTTTGTCGATCTGGTCCAGGCGATTAGCCAGGACCTAAATCCCTATACCGTGCTCTTCGAACTCGAGCGTATCGGTGCCATCTCCCACGTAGGGGATAAGATTAAGTTGGAAGGGGTAGTCTATATCCCTAAGGGTGATGCGCTTGAGGGGTTCTCGCTTCTCTCCGCGGATATGCACGATCTGATCTTGGGAGTCGAGGAAAACGTCTTCGATAAACCCGACCTCAAGAACCTGCACATCAAGACAGAATATAACAACGTGACCGTTGAATCGGTGGAGAGGATTAAGAACTGGTTTCTCGATCAAGGAGAGGCCCTGCATAAGGCAGCACGCGAATTTTTAGCACAGTTTGACAGGGACCTAAACCCACAACTAAAGAGTAAGCCTGGTGGCGTGCGTGTCACGCTCGGTGCTTTTAGCAGTGTGGAGGGCCTTGCGGCGACAGATAAAACATCAGAAGAGCAACGGGCGAAGTAAGATGAAAAAGACTGCATATGCACTAGCCAAACACATTTGAAATTTTGAGAAAAACCAATGGCTTTTGATAAGATACGAACCTTCAATACATTTAGGATAAACCTTCGGCTTGACGCTGTTTCTTTAAATGTGTTTGGCTATGTTGTCCCTCCATTCGACTCGGCCCAGGGGGCCTCGCTCATGGCAGGCATTTCTGGGGCCGAGGCCAATGCCCTGAGCGAGGAGCGTCAGCGACGAGTCGAAGGGCCGGGGGTAGAAACTTCTTGCCCACTTATTTGTCCGACTGCTTTTGTGCAACAAATGGGCAAGAAGTTTCTAATGCAAGTACTCGTTGTCATCCTCTTGGCGCTGCTCAGTGGGTGTGGCGGTGGCTCGGCGGGAACTGGAGGGCGTACGCTGACGGGAACGGTAGAGACAGCTCAGGCGCAGCCGCTGCCGGGGGTTACCGTAACCCTGGCTGAGACCGGTGACTCCGCGGTAACAGACGCTAATGGTTCGTTCGTAATCGTGGCTGATGAGATACCGCCTAACGCTAATCTTGTTATGCATGCGCCAAATTTAGATATTACGGTTCCCGTCGTCGCGGGCCCGGATGGAGGCAGTGCCGTGCGCGTTAGTGTGACGATCAATCCGGCGACACAGTCAGCGGCCGTACGTGTGCTTGATGTACATGCTGCGATACAGGGCGTGTGTGATTATTATTTCCTTAATGACGGACGGATCATTCGCCAGCAGATTCCGCTGGCGAACGAGAGCCTGTGTACCGTTAAGGTGCAGATGTATGGTGATGGCAGACCATTAGTTCGACGGATTGCGGTCGAGGTTCGTGCCTGCTCAAAAAATGCGCCCTGGAGGTTTGTCGAGGATGACCAGATACGACCGACGTCGTATGGTCAGGTTAACTTTTTCTTCAGTAACGACAGCCAGCACTGTCTCTATCGCGTGGCGGCGCCCTACCAAGATCCGGCTAATGCCCCGATCTACACCATTATCCAGACGCTCACCGCGCAGCGAGAGGGGATTAATAATTAAGTCGCTATGATTCGCATAGCTCCTATACCGTCCGCAAAAAGTCTTGGCGGACCCCCGAATAGCGGGGGCGGCCGGCCTGTCCTGAGCGTCAGTCGAAGGGAGCGCCGCGCTCGGTCTACCCTTTTTGTGGCGTTATCAACAGCTGTAGCATGGTGCAAGAAAAGGGTAGACCTCCGTCTGCCACCAATGCGTTTTTTACGTCAAGACTTTTTGCGGACGGTATATATAGGCGCAGCATTTTTCTTTATGGGGAGAGGTGCTTCCGAATAAGCCATTGATATGTTGGAGTAACGGCCGGCTTCAAGTAATGATTTTACGGCAGAGGGCGGTGTCGGGGCAGAGCAGATCATCTACTCCTACCCCGATATCGGCGATAAGGATGCGCTCAAATATTTTCCAGAGCTCGCCGCGCGAATGCTGCTTTCTGCCGCTAAAACTTGTGGTAACTCACCTGATTGTGTGATTACCAAGCTGAAGGCTGAGCATGAATTCGATCAGTTTGGCACTCTCAAGGGAGACTTGGTTCTCAAAACCATCAGGGGGGTGTCATTTGTACCTTTCGATCGTGATCTTGAGGAGAGATGGCGTGCACGATCTGCGGGTTTTCCATAAAGGCGTAGCAGAGCATGTGGCAGATGCCCATCTGGGCGTCCTCAACCCGGCCGTAGTGTGTGGAATCAATCACAATAGTTTGGTCGGCTACTTCGGCAAGCTTGCCACGTTTTCCGCCGACGAGAGCAACCGTATGCAGTCCGTGCTGCTTGGCCCACTCCAGAGCGCATACCAGGTTGGGTGAGCTACCGCTGACGCTCAGAACCAGGACGACGTCTCCTGCTTTGCCATAATTTGTAAGCTGGCGCATAAAGATCTCGTTGTACGAGTAGTCATTGCCGATAGCGGTCATCCACGCCACATTATCGTTAAGTGATAAAATGCGGAAACGCTTTCCGAGTTTGTCGGATGAGCCTTTACCGAGGTCCGTGGCGAAGTGCGAGGAGTTTGCCGCACTGCCCCCGTTGCCCATGACAAAGATCTGCCGATCTTCTTTGAGTGCCAGACTTAGTTTACCTATGAGTTCCTCAACGGCGGAGGTAGGAATCGAATCGAGTGCCGCTTTCTGGGCGGTGATGTAGTCAGAGATCCATTTTTTCATAAAGTTCTCCACGCATTGGCAGGTGATTCGCTCAATTATAGACAACGCCGTTCGTCGAGGCAATAAACTTAATATCTGCCAGGGCTATCCCATGGTCGAGAATGTTTAGCGTAGAATGAAGCTACGACCTTGCTTTTTTGCTCGAAGACTCAATAACATATGGACCTATGCGTCTTACACTGCTACTTTTTGTTCTATACTGTCCGCAAAAAGTCTTGGCGAGGTAATTCGCGATCCCCCTTCGCCATTGAAATAAAAGTTCCTTTTATTTCAATGTGCTTCCTACTTCGCCTTGCCTTCCCCCTTCGCCCGGCCTCCCCACTTTGCCTTGCCTCACGGCAAGTGCTACGTGGGGCATGCGCGGTCGATGCTTCCTACTTCGCCTTGCCTTCCCACTTCGCCTGGCCTTGCGGCCAGTGCTTCGTGGGACAAGACGGGGAACAAGCCGCGACAAGACTTTTTACGTCTGGTCTAATGTCGTGCTTGGCACCTGGACGCGCCCGCCTCTTTCTGCTCAAATAGCGCTGATGGTAGACACGGGAGAGGCAAAAAACGGTACTGGGCTAGGGCGCATAGTAAAAGTGACGCTGGCGCTTGCGATACTGGCTTCGCTTATCTACCACGTCAACGTGCATGAGCTGGTGCAGGCTTTGGGGCAGCTCACTTGGGGCACATTCACCCTGCTGGCGCTGTGGGCGGTGATTCTGATTTATGTTAGCGCACTTAAGTGGAGCTACTTCTTGCGTGCACTAGGCAGGCGGATGCCGCTGTTGCAGCTTTTTAATCTTTATCTCGTTGGCTATTTCGTCAACTTAGTCTTGCCCTCGTTTATTGGGGGAGATGCGGTGCGCAGCTGGTACGCAGGCAAGGAAACCGGCCAGCACCAGGCTATGACGGCCACAATCTTGGAGCGCTACACCGGGTTGACGGCGATGATCGTACTAGCTTTATTTTTCATGTGGTTCGTGTCCTTTATCACCTGGCAGATTGAGTGCGTCGTGCTCGTTGTGGCTTTTGGCGTGGTCGTCGTGACGGTGTTGGCGCTTTCGCCTAAACTTATCTCGCTTGTTGAGCGCTTGCCCTACGCCCAGCTTTTAACGAAGCATGTTCATAAGATTCAGGAGGGGTTTTACACGGCGCGCAAGGACCGCCTTTTACTGGTCAAGGCTTTCGTACTTTCATTCGCCTACCATACGTTTACTATTGGCAACACGGCAGCGGCTGCTTGGGCAGTTGGGTGGTGGAACCCGCCGATTCAGGATCTGTTTGTGGTAATCCCTCTTATATTGCTTCTTGGAGCACTGCCTATAACTCCTGGCGGACTCGGTATTCAGGAGGGAGCGTTTTATTACTTTCTGCATCAGCTTGGTGCCACACCGGCACAAGCCATGGGGGTAGCAGTAGTGCTGCGAGTTAAGAGCTACATCTTGGCGTTAATCGGAGGGGTGGTGTGGCTACGGCTACGGCGGGTTAGCGATTGCCGACGATCTTGACCAATGGGTCATCACCGTTATCTGGTGTTACCTGTAATATCTGAGGTAGGGCACAGATGTCGTGTGCAACCTGATCTTTCTTTTGCGCTTGACGTGCACGCCAGAGAAGCTTCTCGTCAACATCGCCCGAGCATCCTCGGCAGGTGAAGCTGTCCCAGTCCAGTGCGGCCGCTAAATTAAGGCAGACCTCATAGTTTGGGCAGAAATAGCGGCGGCGTGGCGCGCTGATCGGCTGTTCGGTTACGCCGTCGTTTTCGATAATCTGGAAAGGGCCGGGTTTTCCTATCATGGTCAAAGCGCTATCATTTTACATAGTTTGAAGTACTGGGCCAATGGCTCAGGGGGCAATTTTGCAAAAATATTTGTGTCGTATTAATTAAATGAGGCCTAGCCAAACACATTTTAAATTTCCAAAAAACCAAATAACTACGTAGGTATGCGAGCCTGAAATACATTTTGGACAAGCCTTCCTACTTCGCCTTGCCTTCCCCCTTAGCCCGGCCTCCCCACTTTGCCTTGCCTCGCGGCCGGTGCTTCGGAGGGACAGGTCGTGGCAAGTGCTTCGTAGGACATGCCCGGGGTAGAAACTTCTTACCCACTTATTTGTCCGACTGCTTTTGTGCAACAAATGGGCAAGAAGTTTCTAAAAAAGGCTTATTTGAGTATACTTCTTGCTGTAACCGCGCAGCAGGTGAAGATTGAACACATATTCGGTAACTCTTGCACATTCAGATCCGATTCTCCGTGTCCTCTTTGACCAGGGCAAAGGGCGTCCCTTTATCATCCTTGCGGAGGCATCGTGGGGAGAACAGGCGCAGGCAACGGTGAAAGTTCTAGCGGCATCGGCACGAGTGCTGCAATTGGAAGCGCCACGTATCGATGGTCGAAACGAAAAAAACTTGCTCGAAAATATGCGCCTGATCATGCAGGAGCGCGGCATACGTCAGGCAGGCTTTGTAAGTTTTGGAGCCGCGGGTACGCTCGTGCAGGGTCTTGCTCTTGGAGACCTTAAGCTCGTTCGTGCTATTATTTTTGTCGATGCCACGACTCGTCCGCATCCGACACGGTATCAGCGCATCCTCGATCGGATCGAACACACGCTTCCCTTGGGATTGCCACTGCGATCGCAGATTGAGAACTTCGATGCCAAGCCGTATCTTCAGCGTATGCGCTGCCCCGTGTTGGTGGTAACGAGTGCTGTCGCCGCGCCCCATGTGTGCGCTGAAGCCGCGGTGTTCGCACAGGGATTGCCCACGGCCTGGCACGTGGAGCTTGGTGACGATAGTCCTGCCGACAGCCTCGCTCGTCTTGTTCTTGAGTTCCAAGATGTGCCGGTACGGTGTCCACAGAAGAACAGATAGCGGTGTGCGTCATCGCTGTTGTCTCGGTTTGGGGAGGCGCTTAACGGGGAGCACTTAGCCGGGAGATTGTGGTTCGTCTCGGCGCCGTCCACGACGTGGAAATACAATAACCTTACCGCGTGGAGCTGTTCCAGTTGTTACAGTATTCTGCTCGGAAATGGCTTCCGGCGGGATTTCGGTGAGATCTCGAGCTGGAAGGTCTGAGAAGCTATGACGCTCTGCGGTAGAGCTGCTACGGCGCTCCGGAGATGCGCGTGTACGTAGCATTCTTCCTGCTTGCGGGCCGGCATCGATTGAATTACCGTACTCGTCTTCTATCGGGGCCATTCCACGCAGCGCCATATCGAGAAGGCCTTTACGCTCGATATGGAGTGATCCGGAGATGATGCGTCCTTCGCAGAACGACTCTTCAATCCTTCGCAGCGCTTTGCCGGTGACGAAATCAACCTGGTGCTTAATCCACAATTCATTGAGCAGCGATGAAATAACGGAGAGCCGTGCCTTGCGCGATGAGCCGTAACAGAATGCCGCCTTCTCGAGGAGGTCTAACGATCGGTGGAAATGAGCTGTGCGAAATGCGGTGAGCGGATTAGTCTGCAGGGCGCTCTCAATTCCCTCTCTACCTGAAGCAGAAAGTGATTTTGAGCGATAGTTCTTAAAGAGCTGTTCGATGCGATCAAAGACAAGAGTTTGGTCCTCTGCCTTTGTGGTCGGTGAGGGGGCAGCCGGGCTGACACGGCTAATGTTCTCTGGCTTCCACTGTTGCGCTTCTTGATTGGGCAGCGGAAGTGAGCCGTCATGCTGCAGTGAGTGCGGCACATAGGCGACGAAGGTGTCGTCCTTTTTAGATGGCTTATTTGACGCGTCGCTATCCCAAGTCATGGTGTTATCGCTGGAGCTATACTTAGCATATGGCTCTTCTGCCTCGCTACTACAACTGTTATGCAGGGTAGCGTTCAAGATGTGATATAAAAAGTAAAAAAATATGTAACGAGCTGAATATATTACTCATATTGGGTCCCGTCCTGTAATAAGGAGGCACTCCACGTGACTGTGGTAATAGGGGACGGGGCCTAACAAGAAAGCCAGTAAAGGTAGTGAGGCCGTGTCGTGAAGCGTCAAAACGTCAAGTAGTGCTAGAGTAGTTCCTGTCCGGAAATGGCAAAAATGGGCAGGAACTCCCCTGAGCCGAAAACTGCTTTGAATAATACCAAGCAGCTATGCGACGACTTGTCCTACGTAGCACTTGCCTCGCGGCAAGTGCTACGTAGGACAAGTCGGGGGACAAGCCGCGACAGGACTTTTTGCGTCTGCTATAGATTTAATGGTGGTCGCCATTTCTGGCGCATAGTGGCACACTTAAGCAATAGCGTTTATTTGGGGGAGAAGTAGTTTGAAGGTATGATCCGGAATCCTCGACTAGGCGGTCTGCGACGCCATGGGTATCATTATATTCTCGTGCTGTGCAGCCTGGCGGTGCTCTTCTACCATTTGCGAGTGCTGCTTACCGATCGTGCGCTTGCGGGCTGGGATCTGACGCCGCACTTTTACCTTTATCGCCGGGCGTTACAGCTGCTGAGCGAGGGGAGATTCTTCGGCTATGATCCGATGTGGCTGGCGGGGTACCCGGAATTCACCCTGTATGCACCACTCTCATATATCTATCTCGGCGCACTACATTTCATCTCGTTTGGTGCGGTCTCCCCGGAATGGTCCTTTAATCTAGGGTTGTTTTTATTACCATTTGTATTTCTTCGCAGTGTTTTTTTTACGGCGCGGGCCCTCTATGGCCGAAGCGTTGCTTTCATAGCAGTACCGATCGCTACTATCTTCCTCTGTAGTGGGCGCGATTATTATATTTTTGGATACAATATTAGTGGGCTCCTCGCAGGAGGTCTTGTCCCGGCGTTCTGTGGCATGTGCCTGATCTCCTATTTTATCGGTTTCGTGGCGCTGGATCTGCGCCAGCGTTCGAAGCTGAGCTTTTTGCGAGTCGGGATAAGTTACGCACTTCTTTTGCTCACCCATCTGCTTAGTTTCTGCTTTGCATCATTCGTCCTGGCGATTTTGTTGTGTGGCAGGCGCTATCGTCTGCGCGCGCTCGCAGTTGGATTATTCGCTCTCGTGGTTAGCAGTTGGTGGCTGTGGCGCTTCTTTGAGCATTTTGGCCTACAGTCGGGTGAGGGGATTGGTGCTGTCGGTATCGCGGTGGATCCGCTGCTTGGGATCTTCCCCGACTTGGTAGGCAGAGCTAATGTCGAGCAGGGAGCGATCTGGACTAGCCTCTTATTTCGACTTCCACATATCGTCGTGTGCCTGTGTTTACTCGCCTTCACCGCATTCGGGCTGAAGCGGCTGATTGCGCGGCGACGCATATTTCTTCCAGCTATATTTTTAGTCGGGATAGTTGTTTTGCCGCGACAGTTGCTTTTTGCGCTGACAGGTCTACCGCTGCATTATTATCGCTTCATTCAACCACTGGCTCTGGTTGCTCTGCTTCTTGCCGCCGTGGGCGCAGCATGGCTCATGCGCTGGGCAGCGGATAGTACTTCTCCAAGATCGCATGTCTTGCTCGGTGCACTACGCTGGGCGACATTACCATGTTTGTTGCTGGTGAGCGGAAGTCTATTCTCAATCGAGGGCAAGCTTCTCACGGCAGGTGGTAGTCGCTCACTTGCTTCGTATCATCTCTTTCAGAGTGATTATCCCGATGTCGCGGATGCCTGGAAGATGGTTGCGTATATTAAGGAGCTGCAACCCGAGGGTCGGGTTGCTGTGGAAGGCACGGTAGATGATTTCATGCTCCTCGGTTCGCCGCACTTCTTTATGACGGTGTTGCCGATGCAGGCCCATCTGCCCGTCATAAATGGGCTTCTCGTTGAATCCAGTCCGTCGGCGCCATTTTTAACAGCGGCTCTTTCGGTGCACAGCGGGCATATGGGGTGGGGACAACGCAAGCTTCTCGCTCAGCCCGACTTTACTGAACAATGGCTTGGCCCGATGATGCGTCGACTGGCATTGTTCAATGTCCAATATGTATTAGCCACGAGCAGCTTCTACCAGGCAGGGCTTAATTCAGTCCCGGGTCCAGAGCTTTATCTTGAGAAGCAGATCGGTAGGTTTCGGTTATATCGTGTGGCTAATACTGCAGCACGCATCGAGGTTTCGTCGTACCGTCCCTTTGCCTATGTTGAAGAGGGTGGCATGCCGTTTCGCTCTTTTGCAGAGCAATGGTACAAAGATCTTGAGCTCCTCGATCGCCCCGTGATCGCCCTTAATAAGGCTGCGCTCAGCGGTTCGGCCGAGATCCTCTCACACCTGAGCGGCATTATCGTTGGCAGTGGGGAGAATTCTCTATCAGCATCTGAATATGCGTGGTGGCTTAGCTTGGGTAAGCCGCTCATCTTTCTTAATGATTCCGGATTTAAGGCGGATAATAAGAAGCTTCTAGGGCAGATACAATTCATAGCACAATTTTCGGATTCAAGCGGATGGCGTGAGTTAGGAAAAGCCATGCGTGCGATTGAATATGAGCCGCCGCGTTGGAGCGCCATTGAGCCTAGTCAGGAAAGCGGGAGCCATATCCGCTTCAATGCCCATGGAAGCGTACGTTTAGGCTACTCGTATTCTCCGCGTTGGAAAACGGTGCAGGGAATATCACCCGTGTACTTTGCCACGCCGAGCACGATGCTTACCTTCGCCGATGGCGAGGTGGATCTGGAGTATCGCTAGATTCCTTGACTCTTAAAACGTGTACTAGATGAGTTGCATTTAGATTCCTTGACTCTTAAAACGTGTACTAGATGAGTTGCATTTTTGAAGCGAGATTCTAGCCAAACACATTTGAAATTTGGGAAATCCCGACAGCTTTTGATGAAATGCGAGCGTTAAATACATTTTGGACAAACCTTTCTACTTCGCCTTGCC
>CAIXSY010000139.1 GCA_903922175.1 uncultured delta proteobacterium
GTTAAAGTCTCGCATAAAGTGGGCTCTGTTTGCCTTGGGGAAGTGGGCTGGGAACTGGATATGGTTACCCTCAATTGCCATGGCGTACAGTTTTACCTTGTGGTGTGCGCTGTATTTGGCGGCGTAGCCTAATATATCCTGATCCAGGGCAGAGTTATTGACAAACCAGAGCTCAGAGCAGCGGCTTCTCGTGGTCTGGAAGGTGGCGATTTTCTTACACTCTATTCGTGGATGGTAACCCATAGCGATACGGCTCCTTATTTGTACAGCTGACTGTGCCGAGTACAGACGCGCCGCCCTCCCCGGCGACGGGGGGTGCGGGCGGAGTCATAGTCCGCTCTTTATGTATCGCGCTTTTCTGGGAAAAGTTTCCTATACCACTGCGCTCAGTTCCGCGCGGTCAGTGAGGGAAAATGTAGGAGAAAATGTAGGAGGAAAATGTAGGAGAAAATGTAGGGGTCACAGATCAGCAGTGGCGCACTAAGAATGGTATAGGGTGTCTTCACGGGCGATTAATTTAGGCTTAATGCTAACTGATAACGGTGTTATTGGATAGAACCCATCGTAAGAACGATTTGGGATATTTAGCAAGATTCAATATCGGCCGATAGAGGAATCTATGAGAAACAGTTTGTCGATCCGCATCGCTGTATCGTTCATCTTGTTGGGTACTCCATCCTGGGCACAGGAGGTATGGCGCTGTCCTGGGCATCGCTATAGTACGTCAAACGAAAAGGGGCGGGAATGTTCTATCGTCGATGTTGGTCAGTCAAATGGTTCGGCGGGAACGCGGATGTTTGTGCCCAAACGGCTTGATGTCAAACCTCCTCGCGTAGTTGAGACCCCCGATCCGCGTTTCAGTGGGGAGCTTTTTGAGACTCAAAGTGAGCGCCGATTAGAATCGAGCGTGATCCAAGCGCAGGAAGATAATAGTAGCGTACCTTCGGTGCTTGACGACTTGGGGGTGGCAAGGATGCTCGAAGCCGCTTTGGGTGGCAAGCAGCCCGAGCGCAATATGCCAGAGAGGAAGCAAAAGCAGCAGGCCGTGCTGCCGACGGATGAGTAGTCATTAAGCATGAAGTACTAATGACTTAAATAGCGCCAATAAGACGAAGAAGCAGCAGAGCAGTAGCGCGGCGGCAAAGACGCGTTCAACCCATGACCTGTTCGGGTCGGCAAAGTCAATTCGTAGAAAGGCATCGCCTAGAAAATCAAAAATATCTGATAAAAACATATCATTCGCTCCTTTCCGGACGACAGATGTTCAATCTTTTGTCGTCGCGGATTCGTAAATTAGACGCACAAAGTAGAACGTTCCTTTGCGCTATTTTACGAATGTGGAGGCGAATGATTTCAGCTACTTTACGTCAACATTGATAGTTGTCGCCATCTCAGGTCCGTAGGAGTGATGACTGCCGTCTGCGAATTGCAGGGTTAGGGTATGTGGTCCAGGGGGTAATGTTAGTGTCGTTTCTGTCTGCCCCTTGCCGAAATGAACGTGAGCGGCATCAGCCGGAATGACTTCACCAGTCTTAATCGGTCCACCATCGATAATGATGTGGTGATGACCGATATTGGGCACGACTGTTCCGGCAGCGCCGACGTTCATTCCCTCGACACCCATAACGACTGTAATCGGACTACTCACTGTGGCGTGATTAGCCGGACTTTTGAAGTAGACGCGATTTTGGGCTTGAGCCTGTTCGGCTGAGACCGTCGAGCAGATGCCGACCGTGGAAATTAGGATAAGCCCGAGAGTCAGTATGAGCTTGTGTGTATATAGAAACTTCTTGCCCATTTGTTGCACAAAAGCAGTCGAACAAATAAGCGGGCAAGAAGTTTCTACCCCCGGAGGGACAACATAGCCAAGCACATTTAAAGAAACAGAGTCAAACCGAAGGTTTGTCCTAAATGTATTTAAAACTCGCATCTCATTTAAAGTTGTTGGATTTCCAAAATTCCAGATGTGCTTGGCTAGGTTCTTCATAGGTGTCTCCGGAAATACATAAGGATTAGTTCTATGATTGAATAACGCATTCTAGAATAGAGCACCAGGGGGAGGGAACTCCAGGGCGATTTTAGGGTTCAGCGACACCGTTGACGTGAATACGTCATTCAATGGGCAGTTACCGGAGGTTACCCTAAAGCGGGTCTTCCACAGAATCTGTGGGTAGAAAACGTCTACCAGGCGGGATAATATAACCGAGATATATAGTGATTCTTTGTATTTCCCGTGCACCTGCACCTGCACGTTAACGTTCCCGTTCCCGCCACGCAACTTCTAGCGCATTTCCTCGATATACTGGTCCGCATAGTTGCCATGCTAACAGCACTTTGCCCGATGCAGGGCTCTTAAGAGCGGGAACGTTTACGTGCACGTGCTACATTCTACCAACAGATTCCGCGGAGGAGCCCCTAAAGCGTTGCCGATATCGGCCCCTCTCGTTTTTTGAGCAGTTCTCGGTAGGGAGCAAAGCTTACATTGAAAACGCCACGAAAGGGGTTATCGAGGTCGCGGATGAGGAGCAGAATAAATGCCAACGAAGCAGCCATCGAGGCGACCATTACCACATCAACGAAGAGACTCTGAACCGGTAAGAAGCAGAAGGGGAGAATCGTTAAGGTGGTAATGAATAGGATCAGGTCCCAGAGTACCCAAGGGATGCGTGTGCTGGTAACGGTGAGGCGTTGATCCCGAACGGTGCTGAGGCTGCTCAGCGTTCTAAGCAGATCCTCGTATACGACCAACTCGCGGGGCAGCGTCGCATTAATCGAATGCAGCGAACGAGCCAATTCTTGCCACTCATATTCGGCTACACCGAAGGTTCGTCGGTGGTCGGTGTTGGCCTCAACCTCGCGCACCACGGCCTCGGCGTAGTCGGTGATCTTCGCATGTAGTTTGTGGCGCATCGCGGCATCCTCGCTACAGTCACACAGGAGCATGAGGGCTTTTAACTTTCCGACCTCCTGATCAACAACCTCCTCAGTCCTCGTGTACTGTGACCAGACGACAAAGATTACAAAGGCGATCACAAAAGCGTAAATCGAGCCGATGACTTGCAGGTAGTTGCCCAAGATATCAGAATCCGGACCGAACGTGTCTTGACTGACAAATTGGCGAACGGAGAGTGTAATCGCCACTGAGGCCAGAGCGGTGGAGACAAGGATGCTAAAGATCTTAAGTCTGGAGACCAGTTTGCAACACGGCATAGTCAAATTCCTCGTAAGGCCCTGTTAATTAATAAAGGTGTCAAGTTGCGCTCAGATTTAGGTCAGATTTGAATTTTCTTTGAGTGGGAAAAACCGCAGACATAGTATCA
>CAIXSY010000140.1 GCA_903922175.1 uncultured delta proteobacterium
TAAGACCGAGTATGTGCGTAAGGAGTTTGCCCCCGTGGTGCGGGAGCAAGTCGTTTCCTTCCGGCGTTTTAGAAAGCTGACGCAGCTTTGGGTAAAGCTCGCCATCCTCCATGCCCAGTTAAAGATGCAACACGACAAGTCAGCGCTAGCGCAATAGGACGTCATGCAATTTGTTGCACTACGAGAGCCCCTTCGCCCCATGGTGCCCTCCGCGATTTTCCTCAGCGACAGCGCGGAATTGAGCGAAGCAATAAAATCTATAGCTCGATAACCGAGGCAGGCCAAAGATAAGCGCTCCAGTAACTCAGATAGGCAGTGGATCTCGATAGATTAGATGAGCATGCTGCTCAGAAGTGAGAAGAGTTGGGGGATACTAGAAACACTGCGGCATAATTGCTCTGTCGCAATCACAAAGAAAACTCGACTATGTGGTGCCGTGGACAGCACAGGTTTCGGCAGATCTCAAGGAGTGAGCCAATCTGTCGGCTCTCTAAACTATCGTCTCACCATACCCAATCGTAAACGTCGGAGGTTTATAAGTTCCTGGGGGAAATTTCACACGAGAGTTTCCAGCGCGATACTTTTCTGACGCCTCTCGGTACTTAAAGTATATCGAGAAATACCAAGCCTTCCCCTGCGCTCTCCTCTGATTGTCCTTAGAAAGTACTCGCGATCGGTGCTGGTACCTAGAACTCGTCTTTGTCGACCGTGGTAATGCACCAGGCTTTACCTTCTTTACGCCCTTAGCTCCCAATGACTTCTGCCTGGAGCCTTTGGGCGATTTACGCTCCTCAAGCACCTGAGCCGTGCGCTCTCGTAGCTTCTCCCTCATCATCTTCATGTACTCGGCCCTCGGCAGATTTTATACCCAGGTATCCGCTCGTAGTGTAGGTCGTGCAGCTTAGTGAACTCTTCTATCTTCACCGTAGGGTCCCAGCGTCTGGTGTCATTGTACGCCTTCCAATCCACCACTGGGTATTTACGCGTAACGCCAGATATCGCGTCCTCAAAGCAGTTATACCCAGGATAATCCTTGATATCGTCTACAATCCCGTCTTGGACCGGCTGGAGCACCGTATAGAAGAACTGCTCCTCTACATCCTCGGCCCCAGGGAGGTATTCGGCTGAGTAGCACCTGCCCCAAAACCTACCGCCGGGGTGGCTTGCTTGCCTACGAGGAACAGCATATAACGTTTTGATGTAAAAACACGGCAAGACTCGGAGACGCGAGCGTGCTTTTCTGCTATTCGAGCGCCCGAGGCAGGAGGGGCTCGTTCGCTTTGAAGCGCACAAACTCGGTAAATCCTGATTGCTTGAGCTTATCTAAGGCTGCCTTCATGTTCTTGGGGGCTGCAAACATTGAAGCGATCGCTCCTTGCGCCTGGAGCAGATGAACAGCCTCAATGACCTGACTCAGAACGTGCGGGTCCCTATCAAAAAAGATGGCTACTTTTCTGTTTCCTGTCTGCTTGGTGATGTCGCGCTCTCCTAAAATAACGACGAGACGCTCAAACCCGATTGAAAATCCACAAGCCGTTGCATCTGTACCGGAGAGCTTTCCAATTAACTTGTCGTATCTTCCTCCACCTGCTATCGATCCACTGAATCCACCCACGGCAATTTCGAAGACGGGACCTGTATAGTATCCCATGCCACGGACAAGGAACGGATCGAATACAACTGAATTACCGTCTTTTAGGCCAACCTTAACGGTACCTATTATGCTACGAAGATTATTAAAGACACTCTCCGGTAGCATCGAAGTGAACTCACGCTGTGCCTGGGCGAGGCGCTCTTCTGGGGGCAAGCTGCTGACTCGCTCAGCAAAACCTATAAACTGCTCAACGGCGGTAGCCTCGAAGCCATCCTTGAGGAGAAGGTCTTTGACACCCGGAAGGCCGACCTTGTCCATCTTGTCCAGATTAACCAGCGCTCGCCCTGTCAATTCAGAAGGTATTCCAGCTGCGGTCACCATCGTCGCAAGTATCTGACGGTCGTTTACGCGCACAAGGGCATCTTGGATGGCAAACTTCCCGAGCGCATCAAGGGTCACAGTAATTAGTTCAATCTCATCGAAGGGAGAGCTCCCTCCAATGACATCGATGTCACACTGAGTAAACTGCCGATAACGTCCGTGCTGGGGGCGCTCGGCCCTCCACACTGAACCTATTTGAATCGACTTAAAGACCGAGGGCAAGGCACCTCGATTGTTTGCGTAATAGCGCGCAAGCGGAACGGTAAAATCATAGCGCAGGCCGAGATCGACAAGATTGTCTTCATTTTCAAGCCCAGCACGAAGATCCAGTTTTTCGCCGCGCTTTAAGATCTTAAATATTAGCCCAAGATTTTCCCCACCATCGCTGTGTTGAAGTCGCCGGATGTCTTCGACGACGGGGGTTTCAATGCGCTCATATCCGTAGGAGCGGTACGTGCCCACAATAGTATCGAGGAGATAGTCGCGTACCACCGTTTCACGTGGAAGGATATCTCTAAAGCCTTTAGGGGGAGTAACTCCAAGTTGTTCTAATGACATGGTTTCCTCTTGTGTTCGCTTTGAGGCTTAAGATTACCATCCCCAAGTCTATTTGATCAACAACAGAAGTCTCCTTTTGGGGAATGAATGACACGCAAAGTCTTCGATGGGTCAAAATATTTCCGACACCTCGTCGGTTTTTCTAGTATACGCCTCTGAGCCACCTATTCAATTGCCGACTGGGGTGCTCGAATGTGTTCTCGCTGCAACTAATGAACAAGCATAAAATCCATACCCAAATCGCGGGCCGCACCGCCATCATTTTTTGGGTCGTCGCCGATCAAAAGCATGTCGCGGAACTTTGCAGAATAATCACCTCGGATAGCTTCGAAAATTCGTGGATCGGGCTTACAAAACCCTAGATCAAAGGAGGCGTATACACGTGCAAAATGTTTGCGGATAAACTCTTGGTCTGGAAAGGTCTCAAAGCCATATTGGTCAACATTCGTAACAAGCACTAATGAGGGCTAGGTGCACCCAGCAGGGTGCACCTAAAAAAAGAGGGCGTCTTGCGACGCCCTCTTTCGTTAACTATTTATCTAGTTCTTCTTATACTTCGCCTTCGATGCTCGTCGTATTGAAGAATGTCGACATAATCGAGCGTAAGATAAACGCACCGACTGCAACCACGAGGCATCCTAGAGCAGCTTTGTACTGGCCGAAAGCCGAGCTCAAAATTGCCGCAATGCCGGATCCAACCATCACCAAGGCACCAAAGGAACCTTCGATGTAGGTGAGGATTGCAATGACCGCCTGTGAAACCTGGCTGTCATTGTAGGTGAGCAAGTGTTCATCAAGTGTCTCCTGGGCGAGTACTCCGCGGGTCAGGCCGACGCTCAGAATCAACGCTCCAAAGACAAACAGGGCAACCTGGATATGTCCTGAAGACGGGGCCGCAAGCGTGGCACCAACTTTCTGGGCAAATCCAAGAGCACTACCTTTAATTTTCGCTACGACTGATTTAATATTACGCATATACTAACCTCTTTTAATTTCTTACCTTATTTCTAAGTTATCTGCTGGTTCCGACTGCAGGCAGAGCCTGCGTCCCATTTTATACCTAAGGTTATGGCACTAGATCGGCAAAGTGTGACATAGATTATTAACTCAGCGTACGATTTCATTTAATGACGCCAACCAGTTGATTTCTTTGCGTTTAAATGCAAGCATCGAAGAGTGAAGATAGTACATACCATAGCAGATCTGCGCCGAGAGCTCGCTTTTTTCCGAGATGCACGCGAGAGTATCGGTTTTGTTTGTACCATGGGCGCATTGCATCAGGGGCATCAAAGTTTGATAAAAACTGCGCGCATGAATGCAAAGCGCGTCGTCGCGTCGATATTTGTTAATCCACTCCAATTCAGTGACAAGAAAGATTTCGAAAAATACACAAACGTTCTAGGCCGAGACGCTGCGCTTCTTGAAAGTGTCGGTACAGCGCTGCTTTTTGCGCCAAGCTCCGTGACGGAGATGTACGGCGACGGATTTCAGAGCGCCGTCGAGGTTGGTGACTTGAGTAAGCCATTCGAAGGTGTAGACCGACCAGGACATTTTCGCGGTGTTAGTACTGTTGTCGCTATGCTCCTGAATTTAGTGCAGCCGGAATTTGCTGTTTTTGGTGAGAAGGACTTTCAGCAGCTTCGTGTTGTGGAGCAGGTGGTAGCGGATCTAAAGATTCCGGTGCGTATCATGCGCGGTCCGACAATTCGAGAAGAAGGCGGATTGGCTATGAGTTCTCGAAATAGCCGACTGTCGGCACAGGGACTTGAACGAGCGAGAGCGATTAGCCGTGGTCTATTTATCGCGCGTGATGCCTTTGCAGGTGGAAATCGGGAGGGGAGTTTCCTGCGCTCGTTAGTGATCGAAGCCCTGCGCTTGGAGCCGGGGATCGAAATCAGTTATGTTGCACTCGTTGACGAGCGCACGCTCAAAGAGCTTGATGTTGCAGCTGCACCGTGCCGAATGCTTGCGGCGGCCACGATTGAAGGGGTGCGCTTGATCGACAATATCGCGCTGATTTAGATGTGCCGACGGCGCAATTTTATCGGACGTAGTCGCTATCTTTTTGTTTGAATGGTAACGCCAAGATGCGGAGGAGGATAGTAATATATTTTTAGGCTCGCCTTTGCGTTATCATTAAAGAGTATCGATCCTGATCTCACCTTACGTGGGGTAGTATAGAACAATGCCGCATAATGTATGTGCATATTTTACAGGTGGTCTGTGCCGCTCCTGCACCCTGCTTGGGCTTTCGCCAGAGGAGCGTTGTGCTCGTATCCATGCTGCTATCGAAGTGGGGGTAATAGACATCTTTGGCGCTGCGCCGCCAATTGAGCCCCTGTGGAGCCCTGAGCAGATCTTTCCTTCGCGAGTGAAAATGAAGTTTTCGGTGGCAGGAGACGTAGAACTTCCGTCTGTCGGATTTACTAAGAGCGATGGCTCCCTAGTCGAGCTGCTAGATTGTCCACTGCATGAGCCACGCCTCAATACTCTGCTTCATTTTTTGTGCACGGAGGTGATCCCAAGGTTCGGCTTGGTCCCCTATAACATCACCACTCGATGTGGCGAGTTTAAAGGAGTGATGTTGCTCAGTAACCACGATCACTCTGAGGTCATCTTGCGCTTTATTTTACGCAGTCGAGAATGCATAGAGCGGATTCGCAAGGCGCTGCCGCTTTTGGCCGATCATTTTCCAGAAGTTTGTGTTGTCAGCTGTAACATTCAACCGATCCATGCGGCGATACCGGAGGGCCTGGAAGAGGAGATACTCACGGAGAAGGGGGTCATTGGTGAACACTATCCGTCGTGTGGTCTTGTCTTCGCCCCGCAATCGTTTGTGCAGGTCACCTATGCAAGCGCAGCGGCGCTCTATCAGGCGGCGGCTGACCTTGTTCTCCCATTAGGAGTAAGGCATGCCCTCGATCTTTACTGCGGGGTAGGGGGCTTTCTTTTCTCTGTGGCGCCGTCAATTCAGTCTGGAATAGGTGTTGAAGTTTCCGAGAAGGCGATTGAATGCGCCTTATTTTCTCGAAAAGCCAACAAGGCTTCACATCTATCCTTTCAGGCAGGCCAAGTTGAAAAGTTCTTGGAGAGTTACTGCATGCCGGCCCCCGATCTCATAATCATCAACCCGCCACGACGCGGGCTTTCTGAGAAGATCGTTCAGCGTATTCTCGCGCTCGGTCCATCTTACGTCCTCTACTCAAGCTGCAATATGCAGAGTTTGTTTGTCGACCTGCGGCGGCTTAGTGTTGACTACCGCGTCGAAGTGATTAAGCCGTTCGATATGTTCCCGTTGACAGAGCATGTTGAGATATTAACGATGCTGAGGAAGAACTAGCCAAACACATTTGAAATTTGGGAAATCCCGATAGCTTTTGATGAAAAGCGAGCGTTAAATACATTTTGGACAAACCTTCCTACTTCGCCTTGCCACGCGGCAAAGTGCTACGTAGGACAAGCCGGTTTGACTGTGTTTGGCTATGTTGTCCCTTCCTACTACGCCCTGCCTTCCCCCTTCGCCCGGCCTTTCGCCTTCGCTCGGCCTCGCGGCCGAAGCTATGGCGAGACAGGCTGCGGCCGGAGCTACGGGGGACAAGCGCGGCAGGTGCTTCGTAGGACATGCCGGGGTAGAAACTTCTTGCCCGCTTATTTGTTCGACTGCTTTTGTGCACCAAATGGGCAAGAAGTTTCGGCTCTTCACCAGAATTAATGGGTAAAAAGAGCTGATTTTCTCCCCAAATTGGGGACGCTGTCCCCAGACCCCTGAGATTTTACGCGCCAGGAGAACTTCCGGGTGGGTTTTATGAATCAAGAAAGCGGCGCCTGTGTGTGAGGGGAGA
>CAIXSY010000141.1 GCA_903922175.1 uncultured delta proteobacterium
CATTCACTTGAAAAACTGACCGCGGCGGCCTCTGCTGCCGTCTGTTTCGTCCCGTCGCGGGTGATTTTATTAATTTCTTGCCTATTTTCACCTCAAGGAAAGTAGCTTTTCGAAAACAGGGTCTTTCCGGACAGGCTCTAAATAACGGCTCTTCGCACTTATGCGTGGGCAAACGATCTAAAAAACAACCCGTGCACCTGCACAGCAGTTCCGATTGTCTGTACGGTGTTGGAAGCGCTAGCTTGAACGTCTATACACAACCGACCTGTGGCTGGCGCGCAACGACAGACCGGGAATGGATTCACAGCACAAGTGCGGGAAGCGCTGATGGGTCGGTGATATATACAATTGACGCCAATAGCAGTCCGAACGCGCGCAACGGGATTATCTCCATAGGCACACAGGTGTTTAGCATCTCCCAAGCTGCATTTGTGCCGCCACCCTGTACCGATGCCGACTGGACGTGGAGGATATCTCCAGCCGACTGCCCCGAAAACGAACTGCAGGCAAAGATTTGGACGAAGATCAATCCAGCTTGTAGCGGAGGCATTACTCACCGCGCCTCAGATATCACCTCCTGCACCTACGTGCCATCGCCCTGCACGGATGCCGACTGGTCTCTGACCATCTCACCCAGCGCATGTCCGGCAAATAGCCAGCAGACATATTCCTGGGCAAAACTAAACGCATATTGTAGCGCTGGAGTTAGTCACCACATCTCCGAGACCGTGAGTTGTACCTATACTCCCAACTATGTGTATAGCATTAGTCCGCTCGCCCCCATGGGAGCGGCTGGAGGAACAAGTAGCATAACGGTAGACGCGCCAGCGGGCTGCACCTGGACTCTATACGCGAACCGCCCCTGGATTCACCTAACGCGCGCTTCGGGTAATGGTCGTGGCAGCGTTAATTACTCCCTCGACGTTAACTTCCGCAGAGAATCACGAAGTGGTTTATTTATATTTCGTAACACCTCGATGACGGTCATCCCCGTCGCTCAGCCTGCCGCCGAGGTTGTGGCTCCCGTGGTGCCACAGGCGCAACCAACCATTTTATCACCGAGCGTGAACTTCCTCTTCTTGCCTCCTGGCACACCTATCAGCGGTGAGGTCACCGTGAAAGCATTGCTGACTGATGACGTCGAGGTCTCTCAAGCTGTTTTGTATGTAGATGTTGGGGGGCGATGGGTTGAGGCTTCTGGAGCAGACCTCTATAGCCACAGTGCTACAGCCCGTTTTCTACTAAGTACTTTTACGAAGACCCCCATGGCAAATGGCCCGCACACGATTATGGTTATGGCTTGGGACACTGCAGGCAACAGCTATTACGCGACGACTGAAGTTCTGGTTAACAACCCCGAGTCTGGGGACTCGCTCCTCGATACGGTTAATAATAATTTTTTCAGCCGGTACGCTGCAGCGCCGGATCTCAGCATGACTATCTGGGCATCAAGAACACCGTTAAACACACCACCAGATCTACGCAACCTAAGTTGGGATACGAACGGGCTGATGTATGCCATGGGCTATCAAAACCACACAGCATTAGCTGCTCAATGGGAGGGAGAGGGCGCCCCGGGTCAGACTCCGATCACGCTCATCGGTCGCCGTCACGGTTACAGCCGGGGGCATGGAATGCTAACACCAGACAAGGTAACCTCCATTTTACAAGGGAAGAAGGTCTGGTTTGTAACAAGAGACCAGAAGGTCGTCGAAGCGCGAATCGACTACGCCATAACGAGGCTGGGAATGATTCTTGGAACAGACCAGGACTATACGATCATACACTTTCAAGAGGACCTTCCGGAGTCCATCGTCCCGATGAAGATGATGACCTACGATACATTCTACCAGAAATACAGTAAGAATGCCCCGGCGCCTTTCGTAGATTTTCGTGTCTCGCAATTTAACAAGTGTGCTGCTGGAGTGCCTCCATTTCAGTACGACACCATGATCGGAGGCGATTCAGGCTCTCCTAATATGCTTCCCATGTCGGACGGCTGGCTTGTCATGTACGGAGGACGCACTACCTCAGGACCAAGCCCGACGATGCAAGCTGACATGGATATGCTCAGCGTAGCAGCCGGCCTCAATCCGGCAGATTATCGCCTTGATTACTATGATTTTTCTAACTACCTATACCGTGATCAGATCTTTTTGCGCGATCATCCTTTGCCAGGCCTCAGCCCAAGCCCGTCGGGCAACCCACCTGTTTCTTAGGGTAAGAGTAAGACGGCGGCGCTACGCCGTAGCCGTTCACGCCCCCTGTCATTCCGAGGAGCGCTAGCGACGAGGGACCTCCGTCGCCGCTAGCGGTGGAGGTCTACGCTACGCCCGATCTATTTCCCTATAATCACCTGATCGACGAACGCAGCACCGCTTAGGGCTAACGCTTTGGCACCACGTTTAAACTCCCACGTAAGCACTTTGCGCCCTTTGCTAAATTTAAACGTTCTCTTTTGCCACGCGCCACCACCACCTCGAGCGGCCTTGAGGTCTTTGCCGATATAGAAATTTAACTTATCCGCTTTGGCAGATGAATTTCGCCACCAGAAGGTTACCTTACCTGGTCCCTTTACCGTGGTCTTAAGCCAACTTGTTTGCTTACTCTTAATCGCACCCGCCTGTGCGGCATCGATACCATCATGGCTTACCGCCGCCTGGCCTATCCAACTTGAAGCTCCTCCGCTCTGCCATCCTGGCTGAGCGATCTGCACCAGGTCGAGCGCATCTATCAACGTAATCCCCGATGGCGTCGGCGTCCCCTGTGGTGTCGGTGTCGGCTGTGGTGTCGAAGACAGCGTATCATCACTAGTTATCGTTACCGTGGCGCTCGAAGATATGCCAACGGTGTAATCGGGGCCACCAAGGAGTGACAGAATCACCGTTTCCGGATCCTCAATCGCGCTGTCATCAACTGGACTCACCGTTATCTCGACGCTGCTAGTACCCGCCGGAATCGTAACACTACCAACCGCTCCTGGGCTTAACGCATAGTCAGTATTCAACGTAGCTGTACCTGAAACAGCATAAGTAACGGTAAGATCAACACCGATATTACCGGAACGGGTTATGCTAAATTTGCCCGTGGTAAGACCAGCTTCCGTGGCTGTCGGATCAGTCGCGATTATCTCTGTTCCGGCAAAAACACGCTCATAGGCCCCGATATCGCAGATAGCCGATCCGTTGCCATCGCCATCTAATGGGCGCGGATTACCGCGTTGATCCGTGGTCGGACAGCCGCTAATGCCGCCGGTATCTACCGCCGGGCTCCCTGCAAGAAGCGCCAGTGTCTTGGTACTAACGTTGCCGCCGTTATCCTGCAGCAATCCAAGCTTCGGATCGGCATTAACTATATCGCCGACGACAACGAAACCGCACGCATTAGTGCTTTCAAGATTATGCCCCTGGGAAGCAATGGCAAAATCGCAGTTATCCGGAGTACCTGCTGAAACGATACTGTTTTTCAAAATAATACTGGGGTCGGCTACGCCTGTTCCCGTATTAATATTTCCACCTCTCGTTCCTGCACTGTTGCCGCTGATGGTGCAATTAACCGCCGTCAAGGTTCCTGTGCCCGATCTCTCCATGGCACCGCCCGTACCGGGGGTATGATTACCCGAAAAAGTCGCATTTTCTAGATACGAGGTGCTGGCGTCACTCGATAATCCACCGCCATACAAACCTGCCGAATTTGCGTCGAAATAACCGCCCGACAAGGTCAGACCTCCGTAGTAAGAGTTGACACCACCACCACGAAGACCCGCCGAGTTGCCAATAAAAGCAGTATCGCTCAAAACGACGGTTCCTCCCATATCAATCCCGCCGCCGTTGAGGTTAGAACTATTGGATTCGAATCGACTCGCCGCAATCGTAAGCAGGCCGGAGCTCTGAATAGCACCGCCATGGGTAGCAGCTGAGTTATCCTTAAATAACACAGAGGTCATATCGGCTGTGCCTTGGTTACATATAGCACCACCTGTTGAGTTACTGTGATTGCTCTGCAATCGCGCGTGACTCAGCGTAAGCTTCGATCCACTGGCAACACGGATGGCCCCACCGCACCCGGAGCCATTTAGCCCGTTAGCCAGGGTTATGTTTTTTAAGGTCAACTGAGCTGGCGCCAGGACATCAAAGAAGCGGTGGGCTGCGCCGCCGTCAAGTGTTACCTTGTTGTCACCGTCAATCACCACATTGCTTGAGATCGTTCGAGCCGAGGTAAGAGCAATCGTGGTTGGAGCTGTCCCACAATTAAAAACGATCTCCTTGGCTGTCGCTAAGGCGCTGCTTAGCGCGGCGTCGGTGCAGCTTGAGGCTGCTCCGGTGCCGATAGTTACTCTGCCGTCTGGTAGGGTGCGGAAGGTCTGATCCGCGCCATAGTATGTTTGACTGTTGGGAGCGTCGGTAACGAACTTAACCCGCCAATGGTAAAGCGTGTCTGGAGCCAGAGCCGGTGGCCCCCAATCATCCCAAACAAGCCAAGCAGGGCCTGGGGTGCCTATAGGGAAGGACTCGTGGATTAGTCCATAGCTGGTTGTAGTTCCCAAATCAAAATACCCCGTACCGGTTTTGTTATACGCATAGAGGTAAGCTTGGGAATGTGCCGATGATGAAGTAATTGCCGAGGTAGATGGGCTGGGATAAACGATAGTAGGATTGCTGCTAAAGACATATACCCCCTGTGTTGGGTGAAGCCATGGGCTGCTGTTGCCATCGAGCATCCAGACACTAGCCATGAGAGCACTATTGTTGAGCTGCACACTTGAGCTTACGGGGATCTGAATTTCAAGGATTTTCCCCTGCGGTATTGGCCAGGTGTTAGCATGGGCTGAATCAATCGAGGGGATGCTATAAGCACCAGGATTCCATGAGGATGAGGGCAGCACCTGCGGACATTCACTGGCTGGCAACTGTACGCCGTCATAGAGGCAATATACCGGATGAGCACCACTGATAGCGAGTGTCGTACTTGCAGGGAGCGAAAGATCAATATTTGCGCGCATGCCACTACAGGAGTTTCCGAGTCCAGCAACGACGATGTGGACGTAGTACGGGGTGTTCGGCGCGGGGATAGCTGCGTTAGGATCGGCCAAGAAACCGACATAGGTCCCGGCCCCACTCTCAACGTAGGGCACACCCTGGATGATACTAACGCAATTGGTGATCGCCGAATACTGGATCCCCCCATCATACCAACTCGATGCCGCCCGTACTCCCGTGGGCAGAAGCCCAAGGCAGAAAAGAAAGAATAGGAAAATAGGCTTTAGAAAAAAGCGATCAAAAGAGAGGTCGAATTTTTTTTTTGCGCCGTCTAAGTTCATCTTCATCCCCTATTAATCAGCTAAAGACGGGCCAAATTATACAATAATTTTGAAGGATTCGATAGCTTTCCTGGTTAGTGCTTAATAAGTCTGGGTAAGTGTTTTTCCCGTGCAGTCTGACGTGCACGTTCACTGGTTACCCACACTTAATGAGCAGCTACTAAGCGAGCGCGCAACATATTGAACTATTTACCATAATTCACTGCGCGCGAGTCTAAGGATCGCCTTGAGCCGAGTTTCAAGACAGTCATGACCTAGCCCAATTCCGCCATGCTGCTTTGAATTGCCTGCGAGTTGTATGCTACTCTCTTGCTTCCGCCTAACTGTTGTATAAAAGCTGTGTTACACAAATTAGATCTCCCCCTACAACCAAAACCTCGTCGTTCTTTATTTGCCTCACCTCGCAGCCCGATTGCACGCTGGAGATTTGACGGTCCTTTGATACCCGCCTTTGCCCCGACGCTAAAGCCGTCGTCAATTGTCCTGCTCGATCCCGACAAAGCTCGAGAGCAGATCCGCCTTCCGGGAGTTCCAGAAGATCTGGTTCGCTGCGCGTTAAAAGTCTCCGTAAGTCTTATGCAGGAATGGAATGAGGTAAAACTCGCCAAGGAGATCCTCCCTCCCCTCCAGGTAGCAGCGATCCGCCAAATTGTTGCCGTTACCGAAGGAGCAACGCCAGAGATACCCTCATGGCAGCCGAAAGAAAGAACAGCTCATCTTGCGCGGCTTGCCTGCAAGTTGAATAGCGCCGGTGTGACTGCAAACGCACTTACACGTATTTTGGCGGAACGGGAGCAAGGTAGCCTGCTCGTGCCTGTTGAAAACGTTCGCACCTCATTGAAGGTCTTCTCTGCGGAGGTGTTAGCATCGCTGCAGAAAAATAACCTTGAAAGCTTTGTTACTCGCGGTCTTTTCGAAGAGGCTCTGGCATTGGCCGCCTTTTTCTGCACTAAAAGCGCTAAAAACCCACAGGGCTGCTTTAAGTCATATCCGAATGGCCTGTTTTCAACAGGGGAAAGAGAGATTCTGGCACGCCGCATGGGCGTTATTCTGCGGGCCGTGCTCGTCAATTCGGGCATGGTACAAAATGCACGGGAGGTCGAGCAGCTTGAGCAGATTACCTCGCTGCTCGATGACGCCGGACTGTCGGGAATTTCGAGGGGACTAAATCCAGTTGAGGTTGTCGAGACCGCCGTTCCAGGCTGCACCCGTGGGCCCAATCCGCTTGTGCGTCCCTGGTTATTAGAATACCCACACAAATGGGATGATCTTGATCTTGTAAAGCGGGCCTGCGCCTGGATGCTTGAATTTGAGAGCCGCCGTGGTGAACCTCCCGTCGTAGACCGCAAGGGGGAGGTCGTGCACTTTGATACTTGTCAGATCGCGCAGATATATTGGGGTGAACGCGCTCACCAAGCTGGTCTACGCCCCATGATTGGGAAGTCGCCACATGTGAGAAACACATTGGACGCCATAGCCCTCGGCGCAGCGGCTCTGGGGAACCCCAACCTCATCGGCTTCGGTCCTAATCAGGTGCCTTTTACCAAGATAAAATTCAATGGAAAGTGGAGCGGGAAAAGTGGACTTCAAAACCTTGACCTCGTAACGGTTGAAGTCGTGCGGCAGTTGCGAATCAGCCATCCTGGTCTCTTTTTTAATAATGGCAGCGGACGCCTCAGGGGCAGTGCCGTGAGTGCTTTCGGCAACTGGCACGATAAATTTAACGCCGTCGCTCCGGAGTGTCTGCGTTCTACCGGGCTTTCGGCATTAGAAGCCCTTGGTCGTGTGCACCCCTACCTTCCTGGATGGAAGAGGTGGCAGGTTAAAAATTGGCAGATGACAACGACAAAGATGTGGGCCGGCCGGAAGGGACGTAAGCTGCTGCGCCAGGCACTTGGCTACAGCTTCTGGGCGACGGGGCTCGGCAGCATGCGCACTATCGAGGGGAGATTACATTTAACCTTTAGCACCAACGAGTGGCGCGCATGGTACAAGCAGAATGTGCGAGCGACGGATGGATTTACAAGCTTTGTTACCTCCATGGGTCTCTCGGCAGGTCTCAAAGTAGCCGGACGCGGAAATGGACAGATCGCTCTTTGTGTCATGACCGAGAATAAACCGAGCATTATTCGAAGTTACACACGGCGCGGAGGCCAACGCGCCAGCGTCTGCAGCTTCGGAGCATTCCTCTGTGAGCAAGCCGGTGGAACATTGACCATACCACTAGCGACACTGCACCCTAAAACGCTCGAGCGAAATACCGAGCATGCCGTCGCTGCCTTGCTAAAACCGTTTCCGATCTCAACCGATTCCTGCCCAAGAAAGACTATAGTTCTGGAGGAGTTCAGGCTCAAGCACGCGAATATATGCGGAGTTCTCAATCGACTGGACAGAGCCGAATGGTCTCGGATAAGGCTGGAGCATCGGCATAAGTTATTTTCGGGGCTCTATTCGCTGTGCAGCGCCAACGCCACGGGACCGAGCGACTCAATGCTGGCGGATTTTTTAGACATCGTACGCCTGTGCGCAATCCCCGCAGCCGATATGCCGAGTGATAAGGCCGCACATCTTCAGCAATTCTTAGAAGACCTTGCCTGTTTTAGCGAAAACGTAAGGTATATTATGGCCAAAGCGATCGAGCAAGCGCGCGATCCCGCGACGCGGCGTGAGCTTCCTCCGATGACCACACTGCATGTGCTTGAAGCGCTGGCAACATCATTGGTTTTGGGATCGTGCGGAACTCAAGAATGATGAAGCAGCATCGTCAGTAGCAGCAAGGTTCCGCCATTAACACAGGCGTGACAAAGCACGGGGGCAACGAGGCTGCCGCGCCATTCGCGCAAGATGGCGAGCGCAGCGCCGATTAAAAAGAGCAGCGGAACGCCGATCGGGCCCTGCGGATGAATCAGCGCAAAGACAAGAGAGGTAAGGACCACCGAGATCGCCACGCCGGCGCGCTGTCGAAGCCAGGTATAGAGTAGCCCACGAAACATAATCTCCTCAACCAACGGGGCAACGACCACGGCCAAAACAAGGGTAAAGACAAATACCCCTTTCTCCCCAGGGCGCATGAGCATGAAGACGATCGGATGTGCCGCGCCGCTCATGTCGACCTTAAACAGGCTGAGCAACAACGAAAACAGAAGCATGAACGAAAATATAGGAATGAGCGTGGCAAGATAGAATGTCGGGCCAAGACAGATATCTTTAAGCAGAGACCCCACCCCCCTCACCTGCAGGCCGATCGTCTGTCGTAGCGCCGCCCACGAAACCCCAGCCAGGAGTGGTACGACGAGCAGAAATAACATGCCCAGGATCAATACCAGATTGGCCCACAGCATCGTCATAATTGACTCTACTTTGAGAATATCGCGCAACAAGAAACCGGATCCAAACATAAGCGTCAGGTATATGCCCCATGTCCAGAGAAGGCATTCGCTATCAAAGGTAGCCGGGATGAAACGCCAGCGGGCAAAGCCAAAGAACAGCACCACACCATAAAATAGCGTAAAGAAAAGCCCACAGAGAAGAGCCACGCCAAGCACAGCTCCGATTAAGATTATCCAGTAAAAACTGATCAGGATCTCTTGGCGAAGTTTTTTGGCCTCCTCGGGTGTACCTCCTGCCTTGATTACAAGCGCCCGGCCCGCCGTGCCCATTTCACGGCTGAGCAACAGCAGATCTTCAGACTCAAGCGGCTGCTTGTGGAGTACTCGTTCTAAGGCGCGATCAATCCTCTGTTCGACCTCTAGCTTAGAGGGATGCTCCTGCAGCGCTTTCAAAAAGGATTCAGACTTGGCCTCGAGATCAAAAAACACGCCGATAGCGATCTGATAGCGCAAACACCAGGCCAAGGCGCTCCCCTTTTGCCCCTCTGCAGGGTCGCGCAGCGCCGTAGCCACCACCGGACGCACCTGCGCCTCCAGAGCCGCACCGTCCTTGCCCGAAGCGGCCTGCTCTTGGGCATAGAGGAGGCTGCCGATAAATAGCTTGGCCTCAACCTCAGAGGTAATACGCACGAACTTGGCCTCCAGCTCGCCCATGCTTTCTTTCTTGGCATCATCAAGCGCAATGTTTCTGTCCTCAAGAAGGCCCCAGCTGTGGACGATCTCGACCACGAGGAGGAGGCCGATAAGGGTACGGATGATGTTATTTCGCTGCAGGAGGAGTTTTGAAAATACCATAAAGTCATCGTACCATGGCGAGGCGACTGAAGACTACCTCGTTTGAGGTTAAAACCATGCTATCATTCCTCTACGGTTGACAATGGCAAGGCTAAAATATGCCTTGGCGGAGTTCAGATGAATTTTGACCTCTGCCTCAAGCGACTCAATCAGATCCTTGATACTCTTCGTCAAGGGGATTGGATTTGGTCTATCTCGCTGCAACCCCTGCATGAGCTTATCACCAGGGAAATTGAAGGCAAAACTCCACGGCGAGGGGTTTATAAAAGACTGCACATAATAACGGTCTCCATCTTGCTTGACGACCCCATCGATATAGGCCCACATTGACGAAGCGGCGGTCCTAAGGATATTTCGCAGCTTGCTTAAAAAACAGTGGGGACAGTTTCCTGCGGCCGTGGTGACTGCCATGCCCTACCCTGTATTTGCTAACGGACAGATGCAAGGCCTGGGATTAGCTAATGTGGGCGACGACGGACTCTTGGCCATGCTCGGACTGCGGGATATTCGTGTATTTGAAGGGCACCTAGTTTCTCCACAAACCTCATCCTACTGGCGTATGCGTGCAGAAAACTGTGGGTCCGCATCTGCAGCTTGAGCGCGTGAATTAATATGCGCTCGTTCACGGAACTGGGTCAGAGAGATATCTGCACTCGCATGCTGGCGCTCGTAGAGCAACTCATCGAGGTGACCATTAGCCAACATACGCCAATCAAAACGCAGCAGCGGGTTGATACTCTTCATATCGAAGAAGATGTTGGTGGTGCAGTTACTGGTGAGTGCATTATAAAATTCGGGCTGACGATAAATTGAATTTAAGCGCCCAAGGTAGGTGAGCAGCAGGGCGCGCATCTGCTCGGGAGTGGGGCGAAGGCGATAGCGGTAGACCTCCTCTTTACGATAGTTGGTGCGGAGGCGTATCACGTCGCGCTCATCCGCGGCGATGTAGATCAACTCAAAAGTTCTAAAAAAACCCTTGAGAGCTGAATATTGTTGGCCGCGCACTTTACGAGTTTCCACCGAGAAGGCTAGCGGGGAGCCACTGCTAAAACTAAAACTTAGTACGGTATGAGCGATGTGTGGCGACCCCCAATAGGAAACAAAGAGGTCGACGCTTTGAAGATCACGAAGACGATAGCTTCGGTTATCGTAGGCTATGTCGTACTCAGTCTCAGAGCGATAGTTAAAATTACGCACATCAAAAACAGTTACAAGGTCCCCTTCAATCTGGGAGTGTGGCAGGCGCGCCACATCGTCACTCCACGTAGCACTCATGCGCGGTTGTAAGCTCAAATACCATGCGCCAACCATGCATATCGCGAGCGCCCAAGCCAGCAAGCAGCGTCGACATGGATGCATGAGTAACGCCGTCAAGAGATAATAAAAAGCAGCAGACCCGGCCCAAATGCTGGGATAAACTGCTGCGGGAAGACAGACCGAGAGCGCCGCCACGCTCCACAGCGCTAGAAGCCCTTCTAGAGCGAAGAGAAGATATAATCCAATTTTATTCATCGAATAACGCCCTTATTACGGATTGCTAACTGATATTCCATGGGTGTTCCTCCACGTTAATTGCGCTTTTGTGCGCCTCAATTACTACAATGAGACTGGGTAATTATAACACTGAATGATCACCATAACTCTTTTAACCTAGCCGACTCGCCTGAGTCTGGAAAGCGCTTTTGAGCAGAGTCGAGGAATGTGCGCGCCTCCTGTTTTTTGCCAAGATCGCTCAGAGCTACGATGTAAACATACGTGAATCGCAAATTCTCTGGCTGCAGCGCTGTGGCCAACTCAAGCTCTTTGAGCGCCTCCATTTTTTCTGTTTGACAAGTTCCACGTATTACGCCACCTCAGTGATGCGCTCGACAAGGTGAGAAAGAGCGAATATGCCCGTTTGACGGGCCGAAGCCGCAAGTTTATCAAAGGGCAGAAGTATACTTTGCTCTCCCATCGTGCCA
>CAIXSY010000142.1 GCA_903922175.1 uncultured delta proteobacterium
CATTCACTTGAAAAACTGACCGCGACGGCCTCTGCTGCCGTCTGTTTCGTCCCGTCGCGGGTGATTTTATTAATTTCTTGCCTATTTTCACCTCAAGGAAAGTAGCTTTTCGAAAACAGGGTCTTTCCGGACAGGCTCTAAATAGGGTAATCCGGGCTCTTCATTGCCCCATTAAGCTCTGCAGAAGACTGCGGCAAGCCTTTGATATTGTTCCATTTTATCGCCTGCGGAAAAATATTTTCAAAATGTCCCTCAAAGCTCGTCACCTTGTACTTTTTTAGATACAGAGATGGGGGATGCGACTTTGCCTAGATGTAAAGACTTCCTTCACTGAGTAACTCAGGGCGCAACGGGCCAGTTTGTATTTACAGCCTGCTACGCATCTCAATAAAAAATAAAAATAAGGAGGTATTCAATATGGATACCCAAACATTAAATAGCGCACTCCTTGAGCACTCTAAAGAACTAAAGGACTTTTTAGATTATCCGATATTTTTTGATGGCTTACTGACATTCAGCGCATCACCTGCTGTAGATGAGCTATGCCAAGAGCTACTGCAGACCCTGGAGTTCGGCAGAAAGAGAACCGATCTTCGTGTCGCAGTTCTAAAAGCCATCCTAGCAAACCTGCATCACGCATATGACTTGAAGGCACCGGTTGCTGTTTCTAGAGATAAGAATGCTTACACCAACCAAGGCCGCTACCTGGCTGATTACTGTACCTATGCAATTACCATATCGGTAGTTAACAGCCTAATTGATGGCGGATGGGTACACTACAAGTCGGGCTATTTCTTTGACGAGGAACGGAAAGCACGTTGCTCTAGAATATGGCCAACAGATCGGCTAATTGAATTATTTGATAAGTACCTTAATAATAACGCACAGCACACAGATGGTCTGCTTATTTACTTTCCTTATAGAGAGAACGTTGTCCTCAAAGACAAAGAAAAGCGGCTCATTGATTATCTTGATTATAGAGCCCTTGATCATTTCCCTCAGGGAAGGCGCGCGTAGTATCTGAGACAAAAAGCAAGCATGGGATCTACCCCAGCTGGTCACGCTCGAAGCATATTTACGGCAATCTGCATTCGAAAGATGAAACCCTAGAACCGGAGCGCATAGTCTCGATCCGGCGCAGCAGCAAAAACTGCCAGTTCGGCCCACTCTCCAACAATTGGTGCTGGGCAAAATAGGAGCTTCTGCCTGAGAGTCTGCAGTCACGAGTCATGCGTGCTCTTGAACAACAGCACCGCGAATACGGCAATTACGAGCGTTTGTTGCGCATCTCCCCATGGTGCCGACAAGAGGCAATCTTTCTTGCTAACTATTTCGCTATTTGGCACAATAGCACAATGAGCATATTCGCCAAAGTTGCTAAGGCCCTGAGTGATGAGGGAAGAGTTAGAATTATTCGCGCGCTCGACAACGAGAGGGAGCTTTGCGCCTGTCAGCTAACCGAGCTTCTCGGCCTTACGCCCTCAACCGTCTCCAAACATCTGCGAATACTTAAGCAGGCGTGTCTCTTGACGAGCCGCAAGGAAGGAACGTGGGTTTTTTATGCGATTAACACCAAAGCCGCTGACAATCTCGTAAGGGAATGGATTAAATTTGTGGGTGAGGCAGTAAGAAATGAGCCTGAATACAGGGAAGATAAAAGGAAGCTAAAGAAGATCAAGAAGCTCAACCCTGAGTATCTCTGCTTCCAGCAAAGGTGCCGAAAATGACCATGCCGGAGCAAAAGCTAAAAGTTCTCTTCCTTTGCACGGGGAACTCCTGCCGAAGCCAGATAGCCGAGGGATGGGCCAGTCACCTGAAGCGCGACCGAATCGAGCCCTACTCTGCTGGAACTACGCCTCATGGACTTAATCCACTCGCGGTGAAGGTAATGGCTGAGGTCGGGGTGGATATCAGCGAACATACCTCAAAACACTTCGACATATTTAAGGACGTTCGTTTCGATTATGTCGTTACCGTGTGCGCCTCGGCCGATGAGGCATGTCCTAGATTTTCCGGCGATACCAAGAAAATTCATGCTAGTTTTGATGATCCACCCAGACTGGCTCGGGGAGCCGCAAACGAAACTGAGGCGCTTACACATTATCGTCGCGTTCGAGATGAGATCAAGACATTCGTACAAGCACTGCCCGAAGGATTACAAGTGAACGGAGATCGCGCTATGCAAAATGATGCAACAATATGCTGCCCAGGCGTTGTGGGCAAACTTTCATTTCTCGATCGCTTTCTTACCCTCTGGATCTTCGTCGCTATGGTCTTGGGTATCGGGCTTGGCTACTTCGTCCCCCAGGCGGTTCAATCTATTACGGCGCTATCCGTTGGGACGACCTCAATTCCGATTGCCCTCGGCCTAATCTTGATGATGTATCCACCACTGGCAAAAGTTAAGTATGAGGAGCTACCGCTCGTATTTCGGAATGTGCGCATCCTCCTACTCTCCCTAGTCCAAAACTGGGTCGTCGGCCCACTCCTTATGTTTGCACTCGCCCTAATTTTCCTCGTCGACAAGCCGGAGTATGCCATAGGGCTTATCATGATCGGCCTAGCACGATGTATCGCTATGGTGATCGTTTGGAACGACCTGGCCAAGGGTGATGCCGAGTATGCAGCCGGCCTTGTGGCCTTCAACTCTATATTTCAAGTTCTCTTTTACTCGGCGTTTGCCTATATGTTTATTAAAGTACTGCCACCCATTTTTGGGGTAGACTTCGACGATGTCGACCTCTCACGTATCACCATCGGTGCCATCGCCCAAAGCGTCATGCTGTATCTGGGGGTGCCCTTCGTAGCCGGAATGTTGACGCGCTTTGCGCTGCTCAAAATTAAAGGGCGTGTGTGGTACGAGACGAAATTTATCCCTCGCATTAGCCCCCTTACCCTGATCGCGCTTCTTTTCACCATCGTCGTCATGTTTTCGCTCAAGGGCGAATACATCATTCAGCTTCCGCTTGATGTGGTTCGAATTGCAATTCCACTGCTGATATATTTTGTGGTGATGTTTTTAGTGTCTTTTTACATGGGCTACAAGCTTGGCGCTGACTATTCCAAGACCGCCACCCTTGCATTTACGGCAGCAAGCAACAATTTTGAGCTCGCAATTGCGGTTGCCATTGCCGTGTTCGGAATTCACTCGGGAGCCGCCTTTGCCGCCGTGATTGGCCCCCTCGTCGAGGTCCCAGCGCTCATTGGGTTGGTAAATGTGGCTCTCTACTTTCAGCGTCGGTTCTTTGTGACGGCCAATTGAACTAGCGGCTAAACCGGTAGGTTTGAAGGCGACTGAAAGTCGCTTTTTCGGCTGAAGCCGGGCGGACTAACGAGGTAGAACGATTTAGCCTAGTCCTGGTACTGGTCATGGTCCAAATCCATGACCATGGTCATGGCCAAGATTCAGGACCAGAACCAGCACCAGGACTAAGAATACCCCACTGAAGCGCTGAAATAGTTGCGGTACGGTCCTTTTAGGACCCTACGTGCTCAGCGATGACGGCGCCTCGGCGGCGCCGAAGATATGGCGTAGAGCGGGAACAAACGGGAGGTGGCTGTCGCGTGCCAGTGCCAACACCAACGCCAGACGTTTGAGCGCGGGATGCGGAAGCTCATAGAGAAAAAAACGCTCGGCTGTCTGTCGCAGCGGCTCGCCGTCCCCACGGCCGCTCCGAAAAAAACTGGAGCGCCCAGATCTTTGCGCGAGTGCTGACGCCGAGATCGATCTCAAGAAACTCTTCTACCGCGATAAGCTCCGCCTCACGCGGCGCCAGATCAGAGGTGAGGCGAACTTCGACAGCAGGAGCAGCAGATCCTCAAACGGATCGGGCAACGAGGAAGCAAAAAACTGCAGCTGCAAACTAAGCCAGATGCCCCACTCCGGTCGAAGTCGAGAGTAGCGCCGCTGATAGAGCCCATCGATAATGTCCCACAGCAAAAGCCTGACAAAATATACCTGGCCCAGAGCAGCGGACTCGAGTCTTCGCAGGATATTATCGAGACTCGTCATGAAAAACTTGCCACCTATTACAAGACGTTACTCCTTCGTCTTAAGTTTATCCGCGTTAGCGGTAATAAACGCACGGATATCATTCGTCATTTCAAGCAGCTTTAGCCACTGCTCTTTGTAGAGTGTTACCGGAAAGCGCCCTAGTCCGTACACTGAAAGACCTCCCTTCTCACCGATCTTGAGGGTTAGCCCCTTCTGCTTGGTATTCTTAAGCGCTTCATTTTCAGCGCGAAGTTTCTCCAGCTCAGCCTTCATGTCTGTAACGTCTTCAGCCATTTATTCCTCCGTTTATAGAATCATTCGTCGATCGTGTGGTGTTCCCTGGGTAACTGCTCATAAAGCCCGGGTAAATCTGATCTTAGTCTTAGTTCTGGTCATGGTCCTAAATCCTGATCCCTGTCAAATAGTCAATAATTTCGGCCATGAACATGACAATGACTTAAGACAGTTCGACAAGCCCACTGCAGACCAGAACCAAGATCAGGACTAGGATAAAGTTTTTTGCCCGAACTAAATGAGCACTTACTTCCCTAGCCCCCCTCTTTCGCTTGCCTGGATTCAGGGTTACACTCATAAGGTAAATCTGGAACCACACTCAAGGAGTTCATATCATGATGCGAACTGCAAACCCAGCCTTAAATGCCAACGTTTTTAGAAATGCTGCAGCCGTACAATCCGATTCGGTGATGACCCTCGAAGGGACCGTCAACAAGACGGCCATGTCGGTGGTGCTTACCATCATCGCCGCCTATTGGGGCTGGACCTCCCCAGCGGTACTGAGCTTTTATATCCCCATAATTATCGGAACCTTCGTCATCGCCATAGCGCTATACTTTAAGCAGACATGGGCGCCCGTACTTACCCCCGTCTATGCACTCGCTGAGGGTGCCATGTTGGGTGCCATCTCAGCTCTCTTTGAGACACGTTATCCCGGAATCGTGGTCCAAGCTGTCGGCCTAACCTTTGGCACGCTCTTCTCCCTGCTCATGGCTTATAAAACAGGCTGGATTAAGGCTACGGAGAATTTCAAGCTCGGGGTATTTGCCGCCACCGGTGCGATCGGATTGTTCTACCTTGGGAGTATGCTTCTCAGTCTCTTCGGGGTCGGCACGAACTTTCTCGCTTCCTCGTCCCTGCTTTCGATCGGCATATCCGCAGTTGTCGTCGTCGTTGCCGCCCTAAATCTCGTCCTCGATTTTGATTTTATCGAGCAGGCCTCAGCTAACGGCAGGACGCCAAAGTACATGGAATGGTATGCCGCGTTTGGTTTACTCGTGACCCTGGTCTGGCTCTACCTGGAGATTCTGCGGATGTTGGCCAAGATTGCGGATAATCGGCGTTAGATTCCTTGAAACGTGTACTAGATGAGTTGCATTTTACACTTGAACTTGGCCTTGGCCTTGAACTCCCGCATGGCCATGGCCCATTCACCATATTCTTGGAATTCGACTGATAGGCATGCTCAGGTCAAAGAAGGAAAGGCCACGGCCAAGCAGAAGTTCAAGGCCAAGTCTACGGCGAAGTTTAAGTTAGC
>CAIXSY010000143.1 GCA_903922175.1 uncultured delta proteobacterium
CCATCGACGCTTTAATTCAAAGAACCACCGAGGCACTACGCTCGTTTATCACTGATGCACCAGCTGTCTCCTCGATCACGTCCTTTTAGGCTTTCTCGGCCCCATTCCCAATCAAACAACCTGCATTGCGCTTCTTGCGGCCACCCATTGAGGCTTCGCATGCATCTGCTGTCGCACCAACTAGCGGCGCACGGAGTGCGGCGCTCCAGGATTACGCAGCCCCAACATTGAGCCGCCACTCCTTGCTTACCTCGTGGCTAAGGTCAACCACGAGCATCCGCTGTCCATCTATTTCAGCGGCGTACCACGGAAGATCTCGCGTGGCTGGCCCACGAAGCACCCTCCCCTGAATATCGAAGGAGGATTCATGGCAATTACAGCGATATCCCTCGTCACCATTTTCAAGTGGCGTCAGTAAACAGGACTGGTGGGTGCAGTTCATGCTCATTACCCCAATCGAATCTCGCTGCCTAAAAACCACCAGCTTCTCAAGAGCGAAAATAGTCCGCGGCTCATGCAGACTATCGAGGGGGGCAAGCTCAATCCGCCGTGGGACCTCTGGCTCCAGGCTCTGCTCACACCCGCTGACCGCAAGTGCGCAGCCCAGACAGACGCCAGCGGTAAGGAACTGACGACGCGAGGAGTCGGGCGATCTCATACCAGTGACCCGTCCTCCCGAGCAACGACACGGCGGACCGATATGGCCTTGCCGCTCTCCGCAGAGATCTCACATAAAACACCACTGAGAAACGCCGGCCCCGTGGCTACTTTGTAAGCCGCTGGTAAGCCACTCATCAAACGTCCAAGCGCTGTTTCCGTATCCATACCAATCACACCACTTTGGCATCCACTCATACCGAGATCCGTAATATAACCGGTTCCACCTGGCAAAACTTGTTCATCAGCCGTTGCCACATGGGTATGGGTCCCAACCTGCAGCGCAAGCTTTCCGTCGAGATAGCGCCCCATAGCCACCTTTTCCGATGTCGCCTCGGCGTGCATATCGAGTATCCGAACAGTGCACTCGCTGAGTGGCCCGCTGACCAGATCGGCGGCACAGCGGAACGGGCAGTCGAGCGGCGCATTTATGAAGACTCTACCAAGAAGATTAAAAATCCCCACCTTAATCGTTCCACGCAGCGTTACGATGGTCCACCCTTTCCCCGGAGCGCCTGGAGGATAGTTTGCCGGGCGAATACACCAATCGGCGTTGTGCTCAATAAAGTCGCGCACCTCCTTTCGTTGCCAGGTGTGATCACCGAGAGTCAATACATCAGCCCCCGCCTGCTTAATCTCGCGTGCGCTATCAGCATCGATACCGAGGCCACCTGAAGCGTTTTCAGCATTTACTATCACCAGATCCGCGCGCTGTGAGGCACGCAGCACAGACAGTGCCGATCGGCAGAGCTCGCGCCCCGGTCGCCCGACCACATCGCCGAAACAGAGTATGCGTAAAGGTTCAGTCATGTGGAGTGTTATACCTGATTATACTATTTATGTAACTGCTCGATAACCCCGGGCGGCCCGTGCACCTGCTGTAATTGCTCATAAACCCTGGGTAAATCTTATCTTAGTCTTGGTTCTGGTCATGGTCCTAAATCCTGGTCATTGTCAAATAGTCAATGATTTCGGCCATGAACATGACAATGACTAGATTCCTTGACCCTTGAAACGTGTACTAGATGAGTTGCATTTTCGAAGCGAGATTCTAGCCAAACACATTTGAAATTTGGGAAATCCCGACAGCTTTTGATGAAATGCGAGCGTTAAATACATTTTGGACAAACCTCCG
>CAIXSY010000144.1 GCA_903922175.1 uncultured delta proteobacterium
AATTCACTTGAAAAACTGACCGCGACGGCCTCTGCTGCCGTCTGTTTCGTCCCGTCGCGGGTGATTTTATTAATTTCTTGCCTATTTTCACCTCAAGAAAAGTAGCTTTTCGAAAACAGGGTCTTTCCGGACAGGCTCTACCTATGGCGGCGCGGCATTGGAGGCTGCTTTGCAAGAAGCGCTCACCCAGAATGCGCCACACCTATCTGCCGTGCGCCAAGCACTGGAGCGCGTTCGCCACGATGCCACAACACCACATCCGCTGCCGCTTACCTTGCCTGATGACCCACGTCTCAAAAATATGGTTCTCACGCCGCGCTCGCTCGCCGTTTACGACAACCTTCAGGGAAAAAAAGAGGAGAAGTAACATGACAAAGACAAATAGTTTAATTGGCAATAGTAGTGCACCGCAAGAAACGCTCTCTTCGCTGCGAGAGCGCGCCTTGCATCTTGGCCTGCACGGAGTTATCTCCCACTGGGACTCTATCGGTGCTCAAGCCTGGTTGCCTACTCTGATTGAGTACGAGGAAGGTGAACGTAATAGGCGCAACCTGCAGCGCAGGCTGCAGAGCGCCAAGCTCGCCCAGTTCAAGCCTATGGCCGATTTCGACTGGTCCTGGCCTAAAACAATCGACCGCCAGGCTATCGAGGACCTCTTTTCCCTCAACTTTATCCAAGAAGGCGCAAATATTGTCCTGGTTGGCGGCAACGGTTTGGGCAAGACCATGATCGCCTTGAACCTAGTGCACAACGCCATCCTCAATGGCTACACAGCTTTCGCTATCTCGGCAAGTGAATTGCTTAATGACCTCACCGCACAGGAGTCAAGCGCTGCGCTCCTGCGCCGCCTACGTCACTATGCCACCCCACAGGTGCTCTTTATTGACGAATTGGGATACCTCGCAGCCTCGCATGAGCACGCCGACCTTCTCTTCGAACTCATCAACCGTCGCTATCAGCGTAAATCCGTTATCATCACCGCCAACAAGGTCTTCTCTGAATGGAAATCCGTCTTCCCCAATGCCGGGTGTCTCCTCACCATGATCGACAGAATTATCCACAAATCAGAGATTCTCACCATCGATGGCGAGTCGTACAGGGCTAAGGAGGCAACCGAACGCGCCGCTCAGAAGCTAGCGCTGCGTGGAAAGAAAAATAGTTCAATAAAATGATCCGCATACCTCCCGAAAGGCTGCGCGCTCTAAGAAACCAGATACCCATCACTGATGTCATTCGTTCGCATTTAGAACTACCCAATAACTTTCGTGACTCCTTCTTACGATTCCTCTGCCCGCTCTGTTCAGGTTTCGATACTGCCGTGAACCCGGCTACTAATCTCGCGCGTTGCTTCGCCTGCAAGAAAAACTTCAACCCCATCGACCTCGTGATCGCTGTGCGCCGCTGCTCTTTCCTCGATGCTGTTATCTTCCTCGAAAATCACGCGCCTCTCATCGGCAAATAGCCGCGCTTCCTGGTCGGCGCTAACAGCAAGCGCACCACGCCTAAATCATTACGTTTTTTGGGACGCAAGGTATACTTGGGCGTAAGTCTAGTGGTGGCAGGTGTGCTGCGCGGACAAGGGGTGAAAGTTGCCAAGATCTGCGCTCTTCTTGGCATGAGAGCTGAAACGCTACGCTGCTGGACGAGGTGGTGGTCTGGCCCCGTGCAAAGCAGCAGCTGGTGGAACATCGCCCGGGCACAGATCGTGCCTCCACTTGAGGGCAAGCATTTCGTTGGGGCGCTATTTGATCGCCTTCTGCCCCGGGCCGAGACGGGCAAAACAGCGATCCAGAAACTACTAACTTTTATCAGTCCGATAACGGTTCCGGCTGAGTATCCGAGCTAAAGCAAAAGGGCTGGGAAAATCCGCAGAAGATCTGTGCTGCTTTCCTTCTAATGATGCACTAAGTTCCGCACGCACGCTGAGAAAACATTAATTCGCAGCGTAAGAGGAGGAAAAATAGTGCAAAGAGGAAAAGTAAAGAAAAGTTCAAGCGAACTATGGGCTGAGTTTCGCTTTGGAGTGGTAGGTGGACTACTTTCAAGCCCTCCGGCAGCGGGCGGGCTTCAAGCAGCGATCAAGGCGCTTGCCGCACAGAGTTGGCAGCACCCGATAAGCGGAAAGCAAGCTCAGTATGGCGTGGCTACTATCGAGCGCTGGTATTACCGAGCTAAGCGCGAGCGGGGCTCGGCGGTGGAGGCGTTGCGACGTAAAACGCGTGCAGACGTAGGAGCGACGCGTGTTGTGGACGATGCTGTAAAGAGTGTTCTACGCGAGCATCATCGGGAGCACCCAAGTTGGAGCTATAAGTTGCATGCCGACAACCTTGCGAGTGCGATTGTGGCGCGCGCGCTTTCTGCAGCGGTCCCCTCTGGCGCCACGGTGCGGCGCTGGATGCAGAGTGCAGGGCTACTAAGGGCGCGTAACGTGCGTGGCCATACCCGCCCCGGCGCATTAGCTGCCCGCGACCACTACGCAGCGACCGAAGTGCGCAGCTACGAGAACGAGTACGTTGGGGGCCTTTGGCATTTGGACTACCACCACTGCAGACGCGCGGTGCTACTGCCAAGCGGCAGATGGCAGACGCCGGTGTGCCTGGCGGTGCTTGATGACCATTCGCGCATCGCGGCGCATGTGCAGTGGTATCTGGCCGAAACCACGGAGAACCTGGTGCATGCCTTTTGCCAGGCGTTGCAGAGACGTGGACTACCACGCCTTTTGCTGAGTGATAACGGCAGCCCGATGCTGGGCGAAGAGTTTACCTCTGGTCTTTTGCGCCTTGGTATCGTGCACGAGACTACGCTCCCGTATTCGCCTTACCAAAATGGAAAGCAGGAGCGATTCTGGGGTGTCCTTGAGGGGCGATGTGTGGCGATGCTTGAGAGCTGCGCCGATCTTACGCTTGCCTTACTCAACGAAGCGACGTTGGCCTGGGTTGAGATTGAGTACAACCGAACGTTGCATAGCGAGATCAAGTGTACACCGCTTGAGCGATTCCTAAACTCGTCAGACGTGAGCCGCCCAAGCCCGAGTAGTGCGGAGCTTAAAGCCGCCTTTATGCGTGAAGTTCCTCGCTTTCAGCGCAGGAGCGACGGGACAGTCAGTATCTGTGGCAAGCGTTTTGAGGTCCCGGCACGCTACCGGCAGCTCCGGGAACTTCGGCTACGCTACGCCGAGTGGGATTTAAGCGTCGTACATCTGGTTGATGCCACAGGCATCGCGCTTTGCCAGCTCTACCCACAAGACAAGGCGGCAAACGCTGCAGGTATTCGCCGGGCGATTACGCCCGGTGCTCCGGCAGCGCTACCTCCGAAAGGTGAGATCGCCCCGCTGCTCAAAAAGCACATGGCGGACTATGCCGCTAGCGGGCTTCCACCTGCTTATTTACCAAAAACAGAAGAGGAGAAGAAATGAACACAAAACGTTTACTATCGCTGTACGGGCTAAAATGGAACCCTTTCTCGGTGGAGTTGCCGGCAGAGGCGCTTATCGATACCAAAAAGATCGAGCATTTCTGCTGGCGCGTTGAGAATTTGGCGCAAGACGGTGGTGTGGCCCTACTTAGCGGCGATGCCGGTGTAGGCAAGTCTGTAGCGCTGCGCCAAGTGGCGGCTAAACTTAGCAGACTCCCCGATGTGAGCGTAGCAGAGCTGTCGCGCCCGCAAAGCGCGATAGGAGATTTCTACCGCGAACTCGGGGCGACGTTCGGCATAGAGCTTCGTGCCCACAACCGTTGGGGCGGTTTTAGAGCGCTACGCGAAAAGTGGCAGACGCACATTGCGGCAACACTGCACCGACCGGTGCTGCTTATTGATGAGGCGCAAGAGATGCCTCCGACAGTACTGTCCGAGCTCAGGCTTTTAAGCTCCGTGCATTTTGACTCACAAGTTATTTTGACCACAGTGCTGTGCGGTGACTCACGACTAGCCGACAAGCTCACGTTGCCAGAGCTTATTCCGCTTGGTAGCCGCATCCGTGTGCGACTTACCCTTGAGCCTTGGAATAAGGAGGAACTGGGGGCGCTTCTTACTGAAAGTTTAGCTCGTGCTGGGGCTCCAAAGCTTATGAGTAAAGAGCTGCGCCATACCTTAGTCGAGCACGCCGCCGCTTCACCCAGGATACTGATGAATATGGCGCACGAGCTTTTGATGCTTGGCGCTGAAGCTGAACTCAAAGAGCTTGACGAAAAGCTTTTCCTGGAGGCATTTGCCCCCGATGGGGCACGCGCCAAAAAGAGGGCGGCATAGCTATGTTTCCGGCACGGACTGCCTATAATCTCTCCGCTGCCACAGAGGCGCAGCGATTCCTTGTGGCCGATCTCTGGGCAGACCAAGCCGTCGGCATTATCGGTGGCGAGCCAAAGTGCTGTAAGTCGTTCATGGCACTCTCGCTCGGTGTCGCCGTCGCCTCAGGCACACCCTGCCTGGGGCGTTTTCCCGTCTCTGTCCCTGGCCCCGTGCTTCTCTACCCGGCTGAGGATGCCCTTGCCACTGTGCGCAGCCGCATCGAAGGCATTTGCACAGCCCACGGTGTTGACTTCACCACGTTACCGCTCCACGTCATCACCGCTCCTCGCGTGCAACTCGATGTAAAGACAGATCGTGAGCAGCTTCGTGAAACTATTGAGCGCATAAAGCCAAAGCTCCTCATCCTTGACCCGTTCGTGCGTCTGCACTCTATAGACGAAAATGCCTCCGGCGAAGTAGCACCTCTATTACAGCATCTGCGCTTCTTACAGCGCACCTACAAAATGGCGGTCGCACTGGTGCATCACGCCAAAAAAGGGGCATCGTTTGCGCGCCAAGGGCAGGCGCTACGTGGTTCGTCAGATTTTCACGCTTGGGGTGATTCTAATCTCTACCTTACCCGCTCTGCTGCTGAGATCACGCTAACCGTCGAGCATCGCGCCGCCGCTTCTATCGAACCTATCGCTCTCAAGCTTTGTTCTAACGGCGACGCTGCCCATCTCGAAATATGGCAGAGGGCGGCTATCAAAGCTGAGTCGCCAAAAACACCAACATCTGAAAATCTTATCCTCGCACTGCTCGCTGCTGCCCCGGTTCCTCTTCGTTTGCGTGCCATCCGCGACCAGGCTGGGCTGCGCCACGAGACTGTATCCGCCACTATTGCTGGACTTATCACCCAGGGCGCCATCGAGCAGACCAATGCCGGTTATCGAATCACCCCCTCGACTAACCTCTAATCACCATCAATCTTGGTTCCCGGTTCCGGTTCCCCAATTCTCTACAGCGCGTGGGAACCGGGAACCACCTCCGTCTGTCGTCCACATCCACAACTCGTCCATCATTTTACGTGGCTGCGGTGCCATCAATTACCGTGTCGCCTCACACAACCAGAAGAAATACGTCGCTCTTCAGGAAGCGCTCGACGAGGTAGGCCGAATGCTTGGCGGGTGGATAAAGAGCCTTAAGCAGAAATAGAAAAAAAGGAGACAGAAGTTCCGGGGGGACGCACCAGCGACAACCAAGTTGTCGTTAGCATTGTCATCATTCCAGTCGTTGTCATTGACACCATTGTCATAGGACTTCACGGCACCGGAGCGAGCCCCTTGTTGCCCAGACCCATAAGGACTCACCACCGCTCGACCATCGAACAGCTTGTCTGGTCGACACAAACAATACCGCCACTGATCCCACGGTTGCATTTTATTGGAGGGGTTGAACTTTTGTGCCAACGCCACAAGGTGTTCGAGCAACAATTGTGTCAAGCTCCCCTCACTAGGTCTGAGCAAGAATTTCTGTCTCCAACACAGTTCTGCACGCTCTTTGAATCAAAGCTAATTCGATAAATCGAATTAGCTAAACAATCCGACACAAAGACTCTGGCACTGTTTGCAAAAAAAATTCGCAAACACCACTGTAGGAGCAGCCTCAGGCAAGGCACCCTTAAGCGCCTTATCATTTCCAAAGCGACACTATGCTAGCGCATTTGAATCAAATCTGGAAGAAAAATACAAAAACCCAAGAATCAAGATCCAAGACCCATGAAGATCAAGAATCCAAGTACCAACGATCAAATTTTTTAATTCCGGGGGGACGCACCAGCGACAACCCAGTAGCCGACAGCATTGACATCAAACCAGTCGAAGCCATAGACACCAATGTCAAAGGACAGCACGGCACCGGAGCGAGCCCCTTTTGCAGTCCTTACGACCAGGCCTTCATTCAAATCCCCCTGGTCTTCGCTGGTTCCTATCTTACTGACGTCTTCAGGAAACCCTTCCCTTACGCGCAAGGCCCCGCAAGCTAGGCGATGTAAATCATTATTAACGAATTTCAGTCCCAGTTTTTTTAGGAATGCTTCGTGTGAGGTATCTGGGTCTGGGTTACCTTCGCCTCTTACTCTGTTACCGGAATCCTTAATGACCGCTGTGTAGGTCTCTACGATATCAGCACTACCTTTAGGTAAATCGTTATTGCCAGACAAGTAAACTTTGAAGTCATTGCTTGGATAGTTGCGAGCGCCCTTTATGGCCTCGTTAATTTCGCTACAAGCTGGTTCTAGATTTTCTGCACCACCTTTAAGAGTAATTTGTACTTCTCGAGTTCCAAGCTTACCTAAATGCATCTCAACCGTGCTGTATTGTCCCGCATATACTTGCTCGAATTGTGCAGTTAAAGGCGGCACAGGTAATGCGGTAGTAGCAACACTACCCGACTTCTCAAGTTCGCTTTGCAACATTCCTGCGACCTTATCTTTAGTCGCTTCGGAAGCACCTTCTGCCATTACCTTTAGGACATCAGCAAATTTTTCTGGAGACAGCTTGGTCAAAGACTTGGGATTTTCTAGAATCTTTTCTAATTTGGATGTCTCATCACTGGTTTGTACTTGCGTGCTCATTCTACCATCTCCTGCTTATCATTTTCTATCATCTGCATGGCTCGACGGAAAAGAAGAAGCTTTTCCTCATCAGACAATGCCGTACTTTGCACCACTAGATCGATGCTTTTCAAAAGTCTCTCACTGGCCGGATTATTTTTTTGATCTTCAGTCATTGCATCACATTTTAAGTGCTAATCAGTTCTTACTCAAGTTATGGAGGGAATAAAAAAACAGTGACATTTATAGCATAACATACTGATATGTATATGCTTTAAGACAAGCAGACTTCTTTAGGTTTTAAGCCGCAGTGGTGGTAGCCTCACCAAAAACTAAGTATTCAAGGTATCACAGGACTCATGTCGGGCCTGATTCCCGCGCTGCTCGGTTTTTTTGCTGAAAAGTTCGGGCTCGCAACAACGATGGCGCTTCTTGGCTTAAGCTCAGTAGCGGTTTTGGCAATCGCCTACGAGCACTCCTGGGGGATGACTAAAAACAATAATTGTAAGATAGATAAGGAGGAAACTTATGAAAGCTAACATAACTATTGATAACTTAACCTTTCGACCGCTCAGCGATGAGCACCTTCCTACGCTCTTCAGATGGCTCAACTCCCCACATCTTATTGCACACTGGGACAAAGCCCAATCACTGGAAGACGTGCGTTGCAAATACGGACCAAAGCAGCGCGATACCGACCAAGGCGCATTTATCGTCATGATTGCCAGCCGCCCATGTGCCTATATCCAATTCTACTGGGCCGCTCGCGTGGGGGCAGAGTGGTGACCGAACGAAGCCGCTGGCACAGTAGGGATTGACCAGTTCATCGGAGAGGCGGACCTCATAGGCCAAGGACTAGGCACTAAGATGGTAAAGGCGTTCAGTAACTGGCTACTCAGCCAACCTGGTGTCACAAGGATTATAACCGACCCTTCCCCCACTAACTTGCGCGCTATTCGGTGCTACGAGAAGGCAGGGTTCGTCAAATGTGGAGTGATCTCTACTCCAGACGGTGCCGCTATGCTTATGGAGAAAAATAAACAGGCCAACAGTTAGAAAGTTTTAACTAAAACGCCTTGCCGCAAGAATGTACAGTGGATCAAGAGCAAGCTTTAGCTCGGGTGCTCGCTTAAGATTCATCGCAGATGCAAGAGAGGCTCGCAAAAACCCTCTGGCCCGCTCTAGTACTGCTTTTACGTCGTCACATGAGGTAAAAGATTGTGCATCACTCTCCGGCGCCACGTAAACGACAAAGTTTTTTCCACCGGGCCCAGAGTCTACCCTTGTCACGATTAACTCCGAGAGACGCGAATCGCTTGCCGAACAGAGGATTAGGCTAATTTCTTCAGCCACGAGGGAGGCGAGCTGCTGGTCTCGAACAATTCCTTTAGTCATTGGTATTAGTTCTCTCCTTTTACAACGAGTAACGGTTGCAATTTGCAGACAACGCGAACCAAATCACGTTGCGCCCTCATGACTACGTCAATGTCTTTGTAAGCTCTGGGGGCTTCATCCTTTAATCGCTCTGATGAACCCCAAACAATGCCCGCCATATCGGAGAACAACTCTCGGCTGGATAGCCTTCGGAATGCTTCGCCACGAGACATGCAGCGCCCAGCCCCGTGGGATGAGGAATTGTAGCTCCACGGACTCCCCTTTCCTTCCACAATATATGAGCCAGTTCCCATACTGCCTGGAATAATGCCACGAGCATTGGCGAGAGCAGTACAGGCTCCCTTTCTATGGACTGCAAGCTCACTCCCACCGTGCTGCTCAATAGTAACTATGTTGTGTGGCCGATCAATTTGTTCAATCAAGTGACAGGATTGAGCGCAAACATCTGAGATACAGCTTATTACACGCTGCGCCATCTCAATTCGGCTTAGCCGGGCAAACTCAACAGTGATGCGTTGATCCCGTAGGAACTCGGCAGCTTCCATACTCTTAAGTAAGGGGCTCTTCCCAGCGTAATGATTTTTCAAGAGACCACCAAGAAAACGTGAGCCGGAATGAATCAATAGCCAAATTTCCTCTTCGCTGTTGCTGGAAAGTTCGATAAAGTGGTTTCCTCCCCCAAGTGAGCTGAGCTGATGCCGAAGTTTACGCTTATCATGCGACGAGATAAAACGAGCACCGTCTATACCGTCCGCAAAAAGTCTTGGCGGACCCCCGAATATCGTGGGCGGCCGGAGCGCCGCGCTTCGCGCGGCGCTAGTTGGTGCTACAGCAGAGGCATGCGAAGCCTCAAGGGGGAGCCTCAACAAGCACAAGGCGGGTTATGTGGTGGGGAGTGGCGTCGATGAAAGCCTAAAAGGACGTAATCGAGGAGACGGTCGGTGCATCAGCAATAAACGAGCATAGTGCCTCGGTAGTTCTTTGAATTAAAGCTTCGATGGTGGGTGCATACCACGAGGTGAAATAGCGCTGCTTGAGACAGAGCCAAAGAACTTCGATCGGATTTAAGTCAGGAGAATATGGTGGTAGGTACTTTGGCTCAATGTGATGCCAGTTAAGCGAGGCTGCACGATGCCAGGAAGCATTGTCGAGCACGAGCACGGTCCGTTTTGTGCTGTGTTTCGTGTATTCAGCTAGCTGGTTAATAAAGACCTGAAAAACCTCTGTGTCGGCGTAAGGGATGATCAGTGAGAAAAAATCACCACGTACAGGAGCGACCGCTCCCACGACATTTATCCGCAAGCGAACAAATCCCTCCTTGGTCGGCGCGCACTCCTTGGCTATCCGAAGTTCTTCGGGTGTCGCGTTCTCTGCAGCATTCAAGCTCACATTGAATTTTATTACATAAAATCAACATGTTAGATACACTCTATTTTTCCTTATGCCAGGCTGCTTCCGTGAGTACTTGGCTTACGCTTATCTGCACAGTATTGGTGTGAAAGGTTCTCGCACCGAAGGTGGGCTAGGAGCGCGCGAAGCGCGCTCCTCCGTCCGCCATCAATGCGCTTTTTGCGTCAAAACTTTTTGCGGACGGTATAACTCGTCCCACAGTGGCAACCCATCGATATTAGGCTGGACAACCCTGTTCTGTGCACTTCCGACAGGGATTCGAGACCTGATAGCCTCATACAGCGATCGAAATTTTTCGTGGTCTGTATCCTCAATATCCAAGCCAATGCGTGTTGCGAGTACACCGCAGCCACAGTCTCCACCGATAAGGTCCGGAGTTATTGCACTCGCGCTCGCTACTACCGCGCCTACTACTCCAAATTCAGCGGGATGGTGATCTGCCATTAGCGCAATGGGCGATTCGGGCTTAACACGTCGAACTATAGCCCGCACAGCGGATACAACTTCGCCAGCAAGGCCCCTTCCAGACGCCGCTCCCCAAACTCTAATTTCCGAACCGAGGACCTGACAGGTCTTGAATTCCACATCTCCACTTTTTGATTGACTTATGAACTCTCCATCCGGCCTAGGCGGCCGTTGCGATGCTCTCTTTACACTTTTTATTCTTATCACCTAAATAGATTACTGCACTCTGCCCTGGACGTCAGATACACGCTCCCCATCAACCCCTCTGAGAAGAAGGCAAAAAAATGCCGACGCTCTAGATCTGGGCTACGTTGAGAATTACCTGTCTGAGATTTATGCTATGCGAACAGAAGCGCGATTACACATGCTGTGCTGTTGCTGAGATTTTGCAATCATAGGCGCCTCCGTGAAAAGGATTTCGCTGATTATACATTATGCTGATGTGTTCTGCAAATTCATTTATAAATAACTTTTTATGTGAAGTACTTTTCGTGCGAGAGGGGATATACAATCGATTTAATATTTTGCTTTTTAGCTTACAAGGAGGACGTATGGCAAAGAACAAGTACGATACAATGATAGATGTCCCTAGCTTTCGAAGTCACCAGTAAGAGAAGGAACGGCTTCCCTTCGGAAACCCAGGTGAAGTATGGAGACCAGACTGTCCACGGGAACAAAGAATTACTGGAAAAACTGGGTCGTAACGACCCATGCCCCTGTGGCTCATGCCGAAAGTTCAAGAACTGTTGTATGCAAACAGGCCGGTATGACGGCGCTCCTAGAAATTACTTCTTTTAGAGAGCGAAAAACTTAAAGAGTGCGAGATGAACACTTTTCTACTCGCGTGGTTATATATTCTAGGGCAGGCGGCGCCGTGCATCACTGCACGTGCGACCGCCTTGCTTTTAACCAGCCTTGAAAAAAGTATAGTTAAAACAGCTGTATCCCCAATCACAGAGATGATAAAAAACAATTGAGGTTACAGCATCCATATGAACAGTCTCTCACCCAGCCTTGTCCAAACTAAACTCTCCGAGCTAGAGCAGTCCGAAGGAGTGCGCGTGCTCTTTGCGTGTGAATCCGGAAGCCGTGCTTGGGGCTTCCCCTCGCTCGACAGCGACTATGATGTCCGATTTATCTACGTTCACCCGCGTGATTGGTACCTGAGTATAGATGAAGGCCGGGATGTAATTGAGCGGCCGCTTGATTCCGATGCGGTAGATCTTAGCGGTTGGGACCTCAAGAAGGCATTAACGTTGCTTCGCAAATCAAATCCGCCCCTTCTTGAGTGGCTCAATTCACCAATCATCTACTTAGAAACATTTGCGATTCGCGAACGCCTGCGCACAACCATGCGGGAGCTCTATTCACCGATTGCTTGTATGTACCACTATCTCCACATGGCGCAGCGAAACTACCAGGAGTTTATCTGCCACGATTTGGTGCGCACCAAGAAGTACTTTTATGTACTACGCCCTGTGCTTGCGTGCTGTTGGATCGAAGCTGGGTACGGGATAGTACCCACAGAGTTTCAGACTCTTGCCGAACGCATATTGCCACAGGGCAAAGTCAGGACGGAGATAGAACTGCTCCTTGAACGAAAGCGTTCAGGAGAGGAACTTGATAGTGCAGATCCGATACCGGCGCTCAACGACTACCTCAAAGTCGAATTGGATCGTCTTGAAAAGGTTTCCGTGGCTCCTCCGCCACGCTTGCAAGAGAAGGTGAATCTTGATCTGTTTTTCCGCGAGACATTGGCGCAGGTGTGGGATTGAGGCCCTGCGCCGAGCACTTCGTCAGCGCAGCACCACACCCGGCAGAGTTGTCGAGATGGCTAGGAAGCTTGGCGTGCCCCATCGTATTCAGCCGTACGTTAAGGCGATTTCATGAAGCAGAATGCAAAGCACAGCAAATCTAACGTTAACACCACACTCAACTACCTAATACTATTAACGATTAATTCGCTAGTAAACATTTCTTTACTAAGCTACACTACAAGTAAAGGCTCCTTTACTTAGCGTCAACCACAAGAAAGAACTCTTTACTTAACCATGACAACTCGCAAAACCGGCACCTACATCTCGAACACTCTCAGCGGAGAAGAGGTAAAGGCCTTTGTGCCCTATCCGTTGCCCCCCGATCCGCCAATCAGCATGACCGAGGAGCTAACAAAGCTTCTTGAGGTGACTTCACAGAACTGTCGACTATTAAACTTAGCCGCACAGATGGTACCGGATCGAGATTGGTTCATTTATGGGTTTGTCAGAAAGGAGGCTGTAGTCTCTTCACAAATCGAGGGGACTCAGGCAACACTGCTAGACCTTGTCGAAGCTGAAAGCTTAAGTGACGCAGAAAAGCCTGCCGATGTTAATGAAGTTGTAAACTACGTCAATGCGCTCAACTCTTGCATCAAGGAGCTTTCAAACCCAAAGGGTCTTCCGCTGTCGCTACGTCTGATTAAGAAGGCTCATGCGATTCTGATGCGCGGTGTTAGGGGTAAGCACAAATCACCTGGTGAATTTCGTCAGTCACAGAACTGGATCGGTGGGGACAGGCCAGGCAATGCAAGTTTTGTCCCCCCTCCGGTGGCAAGCCTACCTACCTGTCTCAATGATTTTGAGACATATCTTCATACTGCAGATGAACTACCCGCACTGCTGCGCATTGCGCTGCTTCACGTTCAATTTGAAACTATCCATCCATTTCTTGACGGGAACGGGCGTGTTGGACGTCTACTGATTACGCTTTTACTAAACGAATGGAAGTTACTCGAAGCTCCTCTTCTCTATCTCAGCCTGTACTTCAAACGAAATCGAGCGGAGTACTATCATCGCTTGGCGGCAGTGCGCACAGAAGGCGACTGGGAGGGCTGGATTAAATTCTTCCTTGATGGAGTAAATTCAGTTGCTCTTGAATCAGCTGACGCGGCGCGCCAACTTTACGCAATTGTTCGTGCCGCAAGAGAGCGTGTCTTATCCCATAAGCGCGCTTCGGTAATAGGTGTAAGACTTTTGGAGATCCTCCCCCAGGTTCCGGTAATAACCATCGGCCAGGCGGTAAAACTCCTCTCGACCACAAAGCCTACGGCGCAAAAGGCTCTTGAGCTCCTTGTCGATCTTAACGTCCTTGAAGAGATTAGTGGCCGCGAGCGAGGAAAGAAATTCGCCTTTCGAAAGTATCTAGATTGCCTGACTGAAGGAACGCAGGCTTTATAATAATGACGACTCAACCAACCACCCCATTTCTGATCATCGACCTCGAAGCCACCTGCTGGGAAGGTCCTGAGCAAGTAACCCATGCCGGTCAGGGCGAGATTATTGAAATCGGCCTGGCTATTGTAAGCGCCACGAACGAACTTCAATGGCAAGGTGGCTGGTTCGTGCGCCCGATTGCAAGCGAACCGCTTAGTGATTTTTGCACCAAGCTCACCTCGATTACCCAGGCCGACATACAAACAGCGCCACTTCTTCCCGAAGCGCTAAACCTCGTGGCTAAGCAGGTAAAGGCGATAACCGAATGTGAACTTAACCAATGTACGTTCGTCTCGTGGGGCAAGTATGACCGCAGTCAATTCGAGCGCGACTGCGCTCGGCACAGTATCGCCTACCCCTTTGGCCCGCACATCAACCTGAAGCAGGAGTTCATGACCAAGCTCAAGCGGGCTGGGCTTTCTAGCGCACTTACTCATCTTGGCCTTACCTTCACCGGCACACTTCACCGCGGCGCCGATGATGCGGCGAATATTGCGCGAATCTTCATGAAAGATTTTGGGCCGGGATACGAGTTCTCAACGTAGCGGCGGCGCGGGAGTTGACGCGATCGCTTATAGATTGTTCTTGCATAGGAACGGCGGTTTTGCAATCGGGCTTGAGCGGCTGACGGCGCTGCTACTTGGCGAAGAGAATGTGCGCCAAGGTTCCTTATTCCCTCGAGACATCAACCGGCTTGCACCGTGAGATAGAATAAAGCATAGCGGCCCTGGCGCGGGGGTTGAGCGAGAATCCACGAAACGCATAATTAGCGTGGTCTTCCCGCTCTTCCCTCTACTGAGTTTGTTGTTATAGAATGTGCTGGCCCAGGAGGTTACATAACGGATCTGCCTGGTGTTAGTACCTTGGTGCCGATGTATTTTATGCCTCTACCGATTAACATTGAGTCCCTACTTCACAGTCATGCCGTTGAATGGGAGCGTCTTGAGTTTAAGGCTAACTGGAATCCACTCTCTATCCTACACACCATTTGTGCCTTCGCTAATGATTTTCACAATCTTGGCGGGGGCTACATAATCGTCGGCGTCGAAGACCGAAACGGCCAGCCTCTACTTCCCCCAGCTGGAATCAGCACCCCGGATATTGAAGATCTGCGCTCCGGACGGGGCTATTCTCGTCGCTATCGCAACCGCCGCATCGGTGAGTTTCTAAAGGAGCTCGATCTAACCGAAGGCAGGGCTACTGGGATTAAAAAGATAATCGATGCCCTGCGCGACAACGGCTCGCCGCCGCCGCAGTTCGAAACTGACGAGGATCGGACATATCTGATTACCCGTCTATTGGCGCATCCGCAATCTGTTGATTCTACTAAACAAAATAAAGATACCCCGGAAGTCGCGAAGGTACTTAGAGTCTGCACCGAACCAGTTACCAGGAAGGATCTCCAGTTAAGGTTAGCGCTGAAAGATGATGAACATTTCCGTAAGAGATACCTCATTCCAGCCTTGGCTTCCAACTGCCTGGAAATGACCATCCCCGAAAAACCCCAAAGTCGCCTACAAAAATATCGCCTAACCCAGAAAGGACGAGCTTGGCTTGCGGCTCATGGGCCGGGGGGAGTCCACGAATGAATTACCTAAAACATGATCCCCCCACGGAGGTAAGGTGCTCGAACAGCCGCAAATAGATCACCTGAACTTTTCACGGCTCTTAGAAGCGCGGTTCAGCATCCCACACCCAGTCATAACCTTCCTTCCGCTGGGCAACTCTGCTTTCTCCTGGGTTTATCGCGTAGAATCGGCGAACGGAAAGGCCTATTTTGCAAAGCTCTTTAACAAAGCTCCACCCGAATGCTGTTGGAAGATTCCCTATGCTCTGAATCTGCTAGGCGTCGCCTCGGTGGTAAGCCCGCTCATGTCTGACACGAATCAGGTGATTGTCTCTTTTAACAACTTTACCTTGCTTGTCTACCCGTTCATCGATGGCGCATCGGCTCGAACAATAGCCATGACACCAAGCCAGCGTGAACTATTTGGAAAGACATTACGCGACATACACATCGCCGCCCTGCCGCAGGAGACGCTCGCCCCTGTTCCGCGCGAACTCTTTAATTGCCCCTTCACTGAAACAGTTACAAATGTGGATAGTCAGATTTGTAGTCAGGCGGCATCCTCATCGTTCTTCCGCGAACTTAGCGCGTTATGGAAGGCGCACCGCAAGGAGATCGTCACTCTCATGGAGGCGTACACCGCGCTTGGTCTGGCCGCGTCCAAGCTGAAAAGCCCTTTTGTCCTGTGTCACTCCGATATTCATACCGATAACATTTTACTTGATTCGACGGGGCTGCTCCATATTATTGACTGGGATAGCCCCATTTGTGCACCAAAAGAGCGAGACCTCATGTTCGTCAGCACCGAGACGAGCACCGACCCGTTTTTCAGAGGTTATGGCCCCGTTCCTGTCGACCCATTGATTATGGCCTACTACAGGGTAGATTGGGTTGTGCAAGAGCTCGCCGATTACGGGTCAAGAATTCTAGATGACTCAACCAGTGTCATCACCCGAGAGCAATCGCAGAAAGAGATAGAAGAGCTTTTCTTTCCTGGCAAAGTAGTTGAGCAGGCTTTTGAGGCAATACGTATTGCTCGTGAGCAATCTGCAATGATTTAGGTGGCTATGGATTTAGTATCACTAGATATCAGCGAACCGACAAAAAGCGGCGGAATGCTCATAGGTCTCTCTCTCACTCCTTCGGGCCATCTCGTCCTCGACACCGAGGCAGCTAAGGCTACGGATCGGGCCTACCTAGAGCTAGACAGCGCATTTACTGCTGGATCTGGCGCCGGGCTTCTTCGACTTGCAAGCTGGGACTCGGCAGGCGGGCTTTCGGCGACGGCGCTCTTTTGGCGTAGCTTCGCACGCGAGTTTCTGACCTGTGCCTGCACCTGTTTTGAGGAGGAAGAGACAAAAGATCTTCCCCCACTTAGCCAAGCCAAGGCTGAAAGCCTCTTTGTCTCGGCCCCTCCCATGCACGGAAGTGAGTATCTTAGCTCCACTGTCCTTATGGTAATATGGGGAGATCTGGCGACTGAGTTCGTGCGCCAGCGAGAGGCCTTCGACGGTCCATTCCGTGAATTCCTGCGCGCGCAGTATCCGACCTGGGGCGAGGTTGGTCGCGTGGCTTTTCATCTGGCCGAAAATAAGCAGGATCCTGAGCGTCCCTTTGCATTCCTAGCCACCTACATCACCCGGCTCTCGGCGCACGGAAAAGCCCAACATGTTCCGCTTGGCCGCGCCCTGCAGGAGTATGCCGGCACACAACAGAAACAAGCATTATTGCGTCTACTTAAGCCTGTGCAGCAGGCCGCCGAGAAAAGTGCCTTTATGCGCAGTTTAGTGGAGACCAATGAGCTGTTTCATCCCCTCGCCTGGTCACCCGCAGAAGCCTGCTCATTTCTGAAAGATGCCCAAGCTTTCGAGAGCGCTGGGATTCTTGTGCGTATTCCACGCTGGAAAACAGGGCGCCCGCCACAGCCACAGGTGCGCGTTAGTATTGGTGAGGAGAAATCAGCACAGGTTGGGTTGTCGGCGCTTGTCGATTTTTCAGTGGAGCTTACTCTAGGCGATCAATCCCTCTCCGCCGAGGAGGTTAAAAGCATTCTGAATGCGGGAGACGGATTAGTACGAATCCGCGGTGAGTGGGTACAGGTAGATGCATCACAGATCCAAGAAACCTTGGACTTGTGGCAAGGCATCGAGAAACGAGCCAAAACCGAGGGGATCTCGTTTCTAGAGGGCATGCGCCTCCTCTCCGCTAACGGCGGCGCAAGCTTGGCTGAGAACTCTGCCACTCCAGCGCTGGGGCACTGGAGCCGCGTTGAGGCTGGCTCGTGGCTTGCAGCGACGCTAGCTAAATTACGCGACCCCGCAGCGCAGGCCGAATCACTTAGCCCATTGCAAAAAACCCTCAAGGCCAGCCTTCGTCCCTATCAGATCGGCGGCGTCGAGTGGCTCTGGTTACTCTACACCCTGCGCCTTGGCGGCTGCCTCGCCGATGATATGGGGCTAGGTAAAACTATCCAGCTTTTGGCGCTGCTCTTACTCATAAAAGCCAAGGAACCAAAAGCCCGGCCATCCTTGCTCGTGGTTCCTGCCTCACTGATTGGAAACTGGAAGCAGGAGGCAGCTCACTTTGCGCCGTCGCTAAAACTCCTCGTCGCTCACCCCTCCGAGATGGCCAAAGAGGTCCTGTGCGCGCTCGATGACACAGCCCTGAGCGGTATCGACCTGGTTATCACCACCTACGGCTATTTGCGCCAGGCAGCGATCTTTACGAAAGCCCGTTGGAATACCGTCGTCGTTGATGAGGCCCAGGCGATTAAGAACCCGGGCGCTAGGCAAAGTAAAGAGGTAAAAGCGCTTACTGCCGAGGTCCGCTTCGCCCTCACCGGCACACCGATAGAAAACGGCACGGGGGACCTTTGGTCACTCTTTGATTTCATCAATCCGGGGCTTTTGGGTTCGGCCAAGGAGTTCGGAGGGTTTGTAAAAAAGCTCCAAGCAACAGAGCCCCCCTCTTTTGCGCCGCTAAAAAACCTGGTGCGTCCCTACATCTTACGCCGTCTTAAAACCGACCGCACGGTTATTAGCGATTTGCCGGAAAAGACCGAGCTCTCTGCCTACTGCAGCCTGACCCCGGCGCAGGCCGCTCTGTATGCCCGCTGCGTAAAGACTTTAAAGGATCGAGTCGAAGCCAGCAGCGGGATTCAACGAAAGGGTATTATCCTCTCCTTCCTAATGCAGTTTAAACAGATCTGTAATCACCCCTCACAGTGGAGCGGCGCCGGGGACTTTGCTGCCGAGGAGAGTGGCAAATTTAAACGCTTGGGAGAGCTCTGTGAAGAGGTCGCCGCGCGCCAGGAAAAGGTATTGGTATTCACCCAATTTCGGGAGCTGACTACCGTCATTGCTGACTTTTTGGGCACAGTCTTCAAAATGCCCGGCATAACTCTTGACGGCGGAACACCGATAAAGCAACGTAAAGACCTGGTGGCGAGGTTCAATGCTGATGAGCGCTGCCCGTTTTTCGTGCTATCACTTAAAGCAGGTGGTGTAGGGCTTAACCTCACAGCCGCTTCGCATGTGATACATTTTGACCGTTGGTGGAATCCAGCGGTAGAGGATCAGGCGACAGACCGTGCTTTTCGCATCGGGCAGAAACGCAACGTACTCGTGCATAAGTTTGTCTGCCGCGGCACGATAGAGGAGCGCATCGACGAGATGATTGCGAGTAAGAAAGAGGTTGCCGAAGAGATTTTAGGCGGTGGTGCCGAGAAGGTACTTACCGAGATGAATAATGACGAGCTGCTTAAGTTTGTGTCACTCGACATGAGCCGAGCACTCGAATAAATAGCTAGAGGAGCAGAGACATGTCGATGTACGGTTTTCCCCCATATGTCCCGGTAGCACAGAGACGCGCCCAAGCGCGACGTCACGCTGCAAAAGCGGCTAAGAAAGGTGAAGTTTTTACGCCAGTTGAACTTTGCGGACGCACTATCTCATCAACTTTTTGGGGCAAGGCCTGGTGTACCAATTTGGAATCGTATAGTGATTTCGAAAACCGGCTGCCACGCGGTCGCACCTATGTGCGTAACGGCTCGGTGGTTGATCTAAAAGTTAGCCCCGGCACAATCAAGGCTCTGGTTAGCGGTAGCTCGCTCTACAGCGTGACCATAAAGATAAAAAACATACCCACCCCGCAGTGGAAGAAGCTCTCGGCTAAATGCGCTGGCGGGATTGACTCACTCGTCGAGTTACTGCAGGGGAAATTTTCCTCGGCCGTGATGCAGATAATGTCAGATCACAAGACTGGGCTCTTCCCTGCCCCCAAAGAGATCGAGATGAAGTGCTCATGCCCAGATTGGGCAACGATGTGTAAGCACTGCGCAGCCGTGCTCTATGGCGTCGGTGCACGGCTCGATGACAAACCTGAACTTCTCTTTGTGCTGCGCGGCGTCGATCATCACGACCTTCTCAATGTTAAGACTACGCTTCCAACCACAACAACAAAAAGCGCTAAGGTACTTTCAGAAGACAGCGTTGCTAACATATTTGGAATTGAGCTTGATACTCCAGCAGAGCCTCCGGCACCAGCGGCACAAGCTTCAAGTGCTCGCACTAGAAAGAAGAAGCTAGAACGCAAGCGCCGCGGAGTGCGCCGGAAGTAAGGCACCCACAGGTGAGGGATTAAACTTGAAATTAGCAGAACAACGGCCGCATCTAGCATTCTCTGGGAGATGAACCAAATGCAATTCGACGAAGTCAAAACCCTAAAAGATTGCATCGAAACGGCAACGGTTGATGCCTACGGTGACTATGAGGTCGCCGCTGGCTGGCTAACCTGCCTTGATGAGATGTTCACCGGGGTGAAAGAGGTACAACTTCTCGGAGAGAAGGTAGAGCTCATAAAGCTCGACCTGAGCGGCAACGACGTTGTGGCTCTATGCAGCAAGGGCAAAAAGAGAGCAAAAGTTTGCCTTGATTCGATTGAACTTATCAGCCCAACTAAAGTGCAGAAACTTTGGTTGAAGGCCTGGTGCCATTGGTATATAAAGACAAATGGGCTCCAGGCGAAGTTAATCCAAATCAGTACCTGAATTTGCTTATATTTGAGGCACGATTAAATGGTATCCGGCAATCGGTGGTGTAATTCTCCCCTTGCGCCGCAGACGCCACAGAACTTGCGGCTCCGCTACCACACCAAGTGAAAGATCTTTACGGCTCTCCCTGGTGCTAAAGCTGGAAATGCCATGCGCACGCAGGCGGTCTAGATAATCAGGTACCTATAGCCTTTTCATTCACAAAACATGTCACATCGCGATATGTTTTGTGAATAGAAAGCTTTTTAGACGAAATGATGGAGGCAGCGCGACGAAGAGAACGGCGACTAGGAAGAGGAGTCTTGCCGTTTAGCCGCTCCAAGATCTCGTGCGTTCGTTCCGGGCGTAAAATCGACACATCGCCCAGATGGTACACTGTATCAGTAGGGCTGACTTTGCAGTTCCAATTGGCGACTAGCGCCTCGTTCATCTCAGCGGCAGAGGCAAACGGTCGGTTATCATATTTTATGATGTTGGTGTGACCGAAATGCGTGTCTGCAGTAAAAAATATCGCCATGGTGCTTACTTGTCTTCGTCTTCAACTGCCTCAGAGCGGAAACGCCAGCTTGCTGGCCTATGAGCAAACTCCCCCCCCGCCGCGCTGGTCTGCCGTGCCGGCCTGCAGCGGAAGCAATCAGAGCAGAGGCCAACATGCGACTGGCATTTATTAGCATGTTACGCTAACAAACGCCCTTATCATGCACAAGGCAACGTGAGGTGTTGGCGATTCTGGCGCAGGGTGCCAAGGGGGTGAAGGCGATCCTGAGTAGACTTACAGCACCACCCGCATTAGCTAGAGCCTGTCCGGAAATAGCGAAAGTGCGATAGGACGGGAGAAATAAGTGAAATAGTATGGTAGGATACGTGGCCAATTTCGAGGTTATGCCCGAAAAAGGCATGTTATAATAGGACTGACTAGTGAATTTTGAGGCTA
>CAIXSY010000145.1 GCA_903922175.1 uncultured delta proteobacterium
CGGACAAAAAGCTTTTTCTCCTGTGGCGGGGCTGGATACATCAAAGTTACCTCACGAATATCGGCGAGAGCGCTGACCATTCCGGCGATTGAGGTAGTGATGCCCTTGTGGGCGAGAGTACGGCGCAGCAGACTAAGGAGCATAAGGGCGAGCACGCAGTAGAATGCATGAACTCGCAGCTTTTGGTCGGTCCAGTGGAAGGTCGGACGAAACGTTAAGCAACGCGGATCCTTCATTAATTTGAAATCTGCTTCGACATGATGTTGAGCGCGGTAGGCAAGCACGATCTGCTCGTCAGTCCAGCTGTCTTGGTCAGTAAAGAGAAGAGTTTTTCCAAGCAGCGTTTTCTTGAGAGTCCGCCACTCAGACTTGCTGAAGCGCGTGGTGAGACGGGGCAGTTTCTGCTTGTCTACTTTTACTTGAACCTTGAAAAGGTCTTTCATGTGGCGCGCAGAGAGGATGTTCTCGACTGCCTTTGTTACTCCAGCTACAGTCGGAGCTTTGCCACGAGAATTTGTTCTTGCCTTCAGAAGCGATGCCTGAAGAGCCACAAGCTTCGCTTGGCGCTTGGCGATCTCCCGCGCAAGTGTTTTTTGCTGAGCGGTAAACAATTGCTTATTGAAAGTACAGAGAATCGTTCGTTCGACACCGAAGACTACCTTGCGAGTTCGATAAGCCTGCACCCCCGGTAACTGCGTGCCGTCGAGGTGGCGCATCTTCTCTCGTGGTATCTCCAGCAAGTCCTGGTGCTGGGTAGGGACAAGGGAGCCGACGAAATGAAGAGGTGATTTATCAACAGCCTGGAGGTTATCTTCAGCATTGTTGCCCTTGTCGAAAACGAGCGTGATGTCACCCGCCCCTTGAGTTAGCAAGCGACAACGCTCTGCCACTTGGTCAATAACTCCGCGAAAGGTTACCGCATCGTGCTGATTACCGGCATAGGTGTGGTGCAGCAGCGGAACGTCTCCGTCGGCAGTGACCAGGAGCGCCAATCCCACGATGCGTAGACTGTCGCGGCCCTCCTTGCTGTGACCACGTTGGGGGAGAGTAGATCGCTGATTAAACGTATCAACGAAGGTAAAGAAGTTGGTGGCATCAAATAAAAGGCAATGCAAATCGAGCCCAAAGAGCGACACCGCTCGCGCCGACAACTCCTGTTCTATCGCCACGATTTTCTCCGGCGTAACGCGGTCCATGTTGTCCCAAAAACGCTGGCTACTGAGTTGCGCAGTGGACATCGGTAGTAGTCGTCGCAGAACGGTCCCCTCGTACCATGCGGCTAGTTGCTTCTTGCTGCGAGGCTGGACGCATCGGTTGAGGGCAGCTAAAAGCAAGTATTGTCCAACCGTTGGCCCGCCAGAGTCGCGCTTGGGAACATGACGGTCGACCACCTCCATGACTCCAAGAGTAGAGGCGATATCGAAAGCAGCTACAGATGCGCCGAACTCACGCACAGCTATCTCTTGAGGCTGCGGTCTGGTAAGGCGCTCGAGTAGGCGCTCGGATGAGCCGAGGTAGTAAGTCCAGACGATCTTAGGCTTCCCATTAACGCGTTTGCACTCGCGTAGGTAGTAGTAGGGTTTTCCCCTGATGATTTTCTTGGTGAGGCTTGCCATATATTAGGTCATACATTATGCCTACGCACATGCACAATAGTATTAATAGCGCCCTTTTAATTATCTATTATTCGCGATAACTCTGTAGCTTGCCATGCCGATAGTAGGTCATACGCCTCTAGGCTCGAATCGCCCCATTCTATCAGGCGATTCCGGATAAATTGCCCTGAGCGCGGTAAACTCGGGCTAGGGGGGATGCGAAATGGGGGCAAGTTTTGGCGAAGTCGAGCTGCATCACCTCGGTGTGGGATGGGCAAACGCTCATAGGATTCGGACGACTCCTTGAGGATGGCGTCATGTGTATGATTTATGACGTTGGGGTCTTACCATCGTATCAACGTAGAGGAGTTGGCGTGGCGATTATGGAGAGGCTTATCGCTTATGTTAAGGACAAGGAATTTGCCTCCATTGGTCTTTGGGCCTGGAACGATAACCCGGCTACGTTGCCCTTCTACAAACGCTTTGGCTTTATTGAAGAGCCAGGTGGTATGGAACTGAAAAAATATATGAAGCCAGAGTAGTAGAATAACAACTATTCTTAGCCTCAGATCGTAAAGCAATTCAGCATTATAGGCGACATCTGCCCTTGGAACCGCGTACTTCACGACGGCTAAGGTGGAGGTTCGCGGTATACTGGTAGAGGAGGCCTTTGGCGAGGCTTTCAGGTTTTATTAAGGTGAGGGGGCGATGGCTGCTTTTGTTTGGGAGCAAGGTCATAGGCGAGAGGTTCCGGTCGGTACGTCCCGAGGCCAGCTGACCTCGACCAAGACTGCTATCGCGGGTCATGATCCAGTTAAAGGCCCATTAGCCCAGATTTCATTCGGCGCGCAGTCGCAAGCCGAGGCACATCCTCAAACGGCCACTGCGTCGGTAGAGTTGCACGAACTTGGTTCTTTTAACGTTGGTACGATCCGAGTCGGAGTTCTGCAGCAAGGTCCTACTATCTTCGTCGAGCTCGGAGGCTTGGATCTGGAGCATCCTCATTTTAAGTTAACTGGAAGCGGGCACTCTCGTGTCTCTTGCCCCACTCAGTCTGGACACGAGGCTGTGGTGGATCACTGGCCGGGGTTACTCCGCCTGAGTATGTGGGAACCTACGCCGATGGGAGCTCTTGTGGCGCAGGCTACCCGGAGCATCGGCTGCGAAGGGATAGTCGCCGTGGCGCAACAAGGTGAAGTTATTTTGACCGTAGTATTGGAGAGCAATAATGTTTTTTCAGTGCCTCCCGGGGCTCGCGTGTGCTTGGCACCCGGGCCGATGCCAACAACTGCCGCAGCAAACGTGGTCAGTTTTTTTACGTGTTAAGACTTCTGAAAAAAGTGATCCTTTTCATGCTCCACGGATGTGTCGATCCCCTTTAGAAATCCACGCATGTCTTTCATCTTCCGTTGAGGTATGAATTCGATTCGGTTTTCGTACTGAAGGACCAGTACTTTTCCACCAGGCTTAAGATTCATAGCTTGGCGAATCATCTCTGGTATTACTATCTGGAATTTAGAGGAAATGGTAACCGATTTCATCTTTTTCTTTATCGATCAGTGTCTAGATTCCTTGACCCTTGAAACGTGTACTAGATGAGTTGCATTTTCGAAGCGAGATTCTAGCCAAACACATTTGAAATTTGGGAAATCCCGACAGTTTTTGATGAAATGCGAGCGTTGAATACATTTTGGACAAACCTCCGGTTTGACTGTGTTTCTTTGAATGTGTTTGGCTATGTTGTCCCTCCGGGGGTAGAAACTTCTTGCCCGCTTATTTGTTAGACTGCTTTTGTGCAACAAATGGGCAAG
>CAIXSY010000146.1 GCA_903922175.1 uncultured delta proteobacterium
AAGCTCGCCCCTTACCGAACAGGGGTGTTTTTGAAGAAACGCGCTGACTTTCAGGAATGAATAGGGTAATTGAGAGTCTGTGAGAAGGGGCGGCTAGCCGATTCAGCACACTCTTCGACCGCGACCGTTCGACAAGCTCACGACAGGCCACGAGCACGGCCACGCTCACGAATTATTAGGCCGCCCAGGGTTATTGAGCAGTTACAAACACTTCACATAACCCCGCGAACTCTCTTCAGAAAATAATCCCATGAACACATACCAGCTGCCAAATCCATCGAGAGATGTGTATACTTATCAACAGTCGGCTCTCAAACCAGCCACTGCCCAATAAACCTAGCCCAACGAAATGAGGAACTGATGAAAAAACACCCTCTTACAATATTAACCCTGCTTATCTTCTGTGCCGCGCTCTTGCCGCTATCCGCTAGCGCTATCACCGCTGGGCAGGAGCTCTATGTTCAAGTACGTTCATCAAAGATGCGCAGCGCCCCTCAGCTCTGGGCACCGGCAATTGCTGATATTGTTTACGGAGACAGCGTCACCGTCCTTCCGGGCCAAGACACCGACGGTGCTTGGCTCAAAGTAACGTGCAGAAAACGTGAGGGCTATGTGCATATTAGTGCCGTAAGTACTCACGAGATCGTGATGCATACCGATCATGAGAAACCGACGATGCTGGCGCACGCCAACACCGCCGGTGTTGTCCTAGCCGGCAAGGGTCTTGGCTCAGACGGCGACGAATCTGGCAGCAACAATGCAAGGAATCCAGACGTTGTGCTTGCCGGCAGAGGATTTAACAAACAGATTGAAGCTGCCTACGCGCGCGCACATGCGCTGAACTACAGCGCCGTAAATCAGGTCGAGGGTGAACGTCTCAGCGATAGCGAATTAGCCACCTTCATTAAGGCCGGAAAACTTGGGGAGACGAAATGAAAACTCAGAAAGTCCTCGTTATACCGACCCTGACATTGCTGCTCTTGGCGGCGATGGTTGTTGGCTGTTCAAATTCAGCCTTCCGTAACCTCACCGGCTCAATACTGAATTCAACGGGGAGCACGAAAAGCAGTCCCCTCTCTGATGAACAGGAGTACTACCTTGGACGCAGCGTCGCCGCCGTGCTCCTTTCAAAATATTCACTGAGTCACGACAGCGGGACCTCTCATTATGCGGAGTCGGTAGCCTCGGTCCTGGCTGCGGTTTCTGATCGTCCCGAGATATTTGGGGGCTATCATGTCGCCATCGTCGATACTAATGACGTAAGCGCATTTTCAGCACCCGGCGGCTTTATCCTTATCAGCCGCGGATTCCTAAAGCTACTTCCGAATGAAGATGCCCTGGCGGCGGTGCTTGCCCACGAGATAGGACATATTGTTAAAGCCGATGGCGTGAATGCCATCTCTAAGGCAAACCTTAATTCAGCTCAACTGGCTGTGGGCACAGAAGCCGGCAGGGCGTATTCCTCGGCTGAAACACGCGAGATCGCGGCCCTTCTTAGTGACTCAGTTACAGAAGTGGTTGATACCCTGCTCAAAAAAGGCTACAGCCGCTCGCAGGAATACGAAGCAGACGAGTATGCCGCGGCTCTGCTCAGTCGCGCCGGATACACCTCTAGCGCCTTAGGAACCGTGCTCGAAGCGCTTGCTGCCGATAAGAATCGAAGCGGCGTCTGGTTTACGACCCACCCGGCACCGGAAAAGCGCCTTTCTGAAGTGAAGAGTGCGTTTAGCGATAGCAGCAGTGCCTCAAAGAATATGGCCCTGCGTACAGAGCGATTCAATCGCAACATGAAACGAAAAAGCTAGCGCGGCTTCACCTCAGATCGACGAGTGCTGAACAGCCCAGCGCATGTGTTCTGTAAACCGCTATCGGGGATCTGTCGTCAGCTTTCTGCTGACTGCATCAGCTAAGGCGCAATAAACGCTATTTTTCACACGGAGATCCACCGAGGTCTCACGGAGCGACACGGAGGGGATAATGCCTGGCCCACCAAGCAGCCTCCTGTGAAACTCTGTGAGATCTCGGTGGATCTTCGTGTGAAACCTACTGCGTAGAGTGCCAATAGTGCTGAGTGGCTACGCAGATGCCGTCTAGGAAAGTGCCAACTACTTACGTTATAGTCATTCCGTGCAACAACTCGACCTGCGATATCGCAAAATCTTAGAACTCATACTGCTGAGCCTTCTCGGAGCCGCAGGCGCCACATTCGGGATTCATGCGGGGATACTTCCCGGTCTGGAGAACAGCCTTTGGGATGCGCGCGCCCGCTTTGCGGCATCACCTGAGCAGCATAATCCGCGTATTAAAATTATCGCCCTCGATCAAGACTCCCTTTCACGCGGCCCAAGTATAGATGAAAAGATAGAATGGCCGTGGCAGCGACGCTGGTTTGGACTAATTACCAATTTTCTGGCTCGTGGACATGCCAAGGTTGTTGGTTTCGATATCGTATTTTCAGAAGGCGGCAGCTACGGTGTCGAAGAGGATCGAGCTTTTGCACAAGCCATAAAGGAAACTTCAATTCCAGTGATATCAGCTGTCGTTGGCGAAGACAGAACACTTACGGGGGCTGAAGCCACCCGCGAAGCCGAACTTGGCAGCGGGCTTAGCGGCACCCCCTCATCCCCTGGCTGGGAAAAGCTTCTTAGGGACGGAAGGCAAGCCGTCACCTGGTCAATCCGCACCCCCTATCCCGAATTGTTCGACGTTAGCCGCGGCTTTGGGGCTGTCAACGGAGAGGCGGATGCCGATGGGCAATTCCGGCATTTTAAGCTGAGTTATGAAAAAGGAGGACTTTTCATACCGAGCATGGCCGCCGCCGTAGCTGCATTCGCACTAAACGGCAATGCACCAACACTTGCTCCAGAAGCGATTACCGCGCAGGGCCTAATGGCCCATTTCTATGGACCGACCGCAACATACAAGACCTATTCAGCGCGCAATATTATCCAGAGCGAGGTAAACATTTTAAACCACGAGGCCCCCTGGATCGATCCAAAAGAATTTCAAGATACAATCGTCCTTATTGGTTACACGGCTAAAGAGCTCAGTGACGTACGCTCCGGACCGCTGGCCACCGACATGCCGGGAGTCGAATTCCACGCCACCCTAATCGATAATCTTTTAAGCGGCCGCGCCGTACGCGTGGTCCCGCTCCCCTTTACCAGCGCCGTGGCATTTGCGGCTATCCTCCTTGCCGTAGCGGGTGCCCTCTTTTTCCCCTCGGTGGTAATGGGCCTCCTCATCGCCGTACTATCCGCAGTGCTCCTCACCTTGGCAGCCTTTGGGGCAGCTCTGCATGACTGGTGGTTGCCGCTTTTTTGGCCACTCCTCGGCATCGGCGCAAGCACCATTTGCGCCCTCGGCGTGCAGTACTTCCAGGAGGGCCGTTCACATCGCTTTATCCGCAACGTTTTCCGGCACTACGTCAGCCCCGCGGTGATGGAAAAGATGATCCACGAGCCACACGCCTTGGCTCTCGGTGGGGAGCGTCGCGAGCTCTCCATCTTCTTTAGCGACATCGCCGGATTTACGACGATCTCCGAACAACTCCCCGCCGAAAAGCTGGCCCTACTCCTAACCAAGCTGCTTTCTGGGATGACCGAGGTAATTCAACAACACCAAGGCACCGTCGATAAATATGTCGGCGATGCCATCGTCGCCTTCTGGAATGCACCACTAAGTCAGCCTGAGCACGCTCGCCAAGCAGTCCAAGCCGCTCTTGATTGCCAGCTACGCCTTACCCAACTCAATAAGGAGTTTAAGGAGGAGTTTGGGCTGCACCTTAAGCTGCGGATCGGCATTCATACCGGCGTCGTCAGCGTCGGTAACTTTGGCTCGCACGATCGCTTCAATTATACCGTCGTCGGTGATGCGGCGAACCTAGCGTCGCGGCTCGAAGGGGCCAACAAAGCCCTCGGCACCGATGTGATGATCTCAGCGAGCACCTTTGAAGCACTCCATGGCACGATCCCAGCCCGAAAACTTGCCGTATTGCGTGTCGTCGGACGAAGTGAAGCGGTAAGCGTATATGAGCCGGGCAACTCCCTCGATGCATCAGGCGCTACTTCTTTTGAACAGGCGCGTTCCCTCTTTGACTCAGGCAATTGGGAAGAAGCAGCCCGGATCTTTGCTACCCTGCCGAACGATGCCGTGGCCAAAGCCTACCTTAAACGTATTCAGCAGGAAGCCCAAGTTTTACCGCGCACAGCGGTTTGGAATTTGGCGGAGAAGTAATTGGGGAGCCTCTGAAAAACTATTGTTATTTCTCATCCTCTGCGCCCCCCTGCGTCCTCTGTGGTGAAACCATTCATTAAATTTCTACCACATGGGAGACAGTGGTACACAGAGGTGATTTATTCAAAATTTCCTTAGCTCACCAAGCCGAAAAACTTCTTAATCTTATCTACCAACGGCAGAGCTGTTTCGCGACTCTTCGCTGCGGTCTCGACCAAAGCATGGGCTCTGCCATCGGCTGCATAGATCCCCTGCCGACGCTTCTCCACAACTTGAGCCATCTGCTCAGCCAGCGCTGGGCGGCGCGCCAAAAGCTCCTGCAGCGCATCTTTATAGACCACGACCAAGCGCAGATCCTCAAGCGCCGTGACATCTGCCGTGCAATCATCGCCGGTAAGGACCGACATCTCTCCAAAAAAATCACCGACCTTAAGCGTATTGAGCTCTTCGCGTATGCCACCCGCTGCGACCAGGGTCACCACGACACGGCCCGAGCGAATAATATAGAAAGCGCGATTCTTCTCTCCCTGACGCAGGACTCTCTCACCAACGCCATAATCATGACTAACCGCCTGGCGGCGAACTTCAGCCAGCTCCTCCTTGGATAACGGCGCGAAGAGGTCGACACCGGCAAGTGCGGCCTCAATCTCAAGGCCACAGTCGGGCTTCTCCAGCGGCGGCACCTCGGTCTTAAACACCGTCCGGATCGGAAATGGAATGCTCAGCTGCTCACGCCGCGCCGCGTACCAAACGCGGGTAAAGAACTCCTCTTCTATCCCAGGCAGACCGGCAAAATCACGCACGAAGAACTTCACCTCATAATTAATAGCCGAGTCGCCATAACCGATCGTCCGCGCTACCGGCTGCGGATCGGGCAACACCTTAAATGTCGCCAACGCGCATTCACACAGAACACGCTTCACCTGATTGGGAGGGTTGTCGTAGGAGAATGAGATATTTTTTACAGTGGCATGAACATCCGTCGGGAAGCTGTAATTCTCAATCCGCTCCTTGCCCAGCACTGAGTTAGGAATAATGACCAGATCGCCATTACGCGTCAGCACGCGCACGGCGCGCCAGTTAAGCTCAACGATCTTTCCGAGAACTTCATTAACACGAATCCAGTGTCCGACCTGAAAAGGCTTTTCAATAAATAGGGCAATACCAGCGAAGAGGTTGCCAAGTGTATCCTGAAGCGCCAGGCCAACGACGAGTGAGCCAACACCGAAAGTGGTAAGAAGGCTTCCGAAATCACGCTGCCAAACCTCGGCGAAGATGAAGAAAACAGCGATAAGAAGCAACGGGAAACGAATCAGATCAATCAGCAGCGCGGGTGTTTTCTGCTCTTCCAAGCCACGCCCTTCGAGGCGCGCCAACAGCATCACCTTTGCCAAAAGCGCCCCTTCCCAGACGAGCGACCCCCAGAAGATCGTCGCCAATATGCGCACAAGCGTATCCTCCCGAGGAAGGGCCGCGATCCCAACCGCACAATAAAATAGTGCCCCCGAGGGAAGGACCAATAAACGGAACAATGACAGCGCGCGGGTCGAAAACACCTGTCGCCGTTCGAGCCCCTTGGCGACAAGCGACAGAACAAGCCAAACAAGAAACAGCGCCCCGACGTTCAAGATGACACCCATTGGTGGTTCCCAGTGTGCTAGTATAGTTGTCATGAAAGAATGGCCTGGTTAGGACGACAGCTCACCTACCAAGAGGGAGCGAGATTGATTATAGCCATGTCCAGCTATACTACACCGTACATCAGAGCATCAAGCTAAGGAATTTAGATGTAGAGATTTCACCACATTACCAGCCCCACTCCGCCCCCTCGCAAAACTCGGGGTGCCTCGAGGGGCACACTTCGCCCACTTTGTGGTTATTGTAAGGGTGGCTTGCCACACGTAGCACCCGAGGTTTGCGAGGGGCGAAGTGTGGAGCCAACTGTCGGACTCGAACCGACGACCTACGGTTTACAAAACCGTTGCTCTACCGACTGAGCTAAGTTGGCATAAACTTATAACAACTCTACCGACTACTTGTCCCCCGTCTTGTCCTACGTAGCACTTGCCGCGAGGCAAGGCGAAGTAGGAAGCATCGACCGCAGCCTGTCTCGCCATAGCTTCGGCCGCGAGGCCGAGCGAAGGCGGAAGGTCAAGCGAAGGGGGAAGCTAAGTTAGCACCGGAAACAACCCGATTATCCGTTAACTCCTAAAAAACGCAAGCCCGATACTCCAAAGCGGCTATATTGACTGATCTAATTCCCTTTGCCTAGGTTATTTACAATGGGACCGACTTTGCCCATAATACGCAACCTGACCGCCCACGTAGCTCAGTTGGCAGAGCACTTCCTTGGTAAGGAAGAGGTCATGGGTTCGATTCCCGTCGTGGGCTCCATTCGACTCGCCGCCGCGCAGCTCGCTCATGGCAGGCCAGTTCGTCGGCGAGTCGAATGCCCTGAGCGAACCCGAACGAGCGCAGCGAGCAGAGGGAGAGTCGAAGGGCTATCATTGATTATTATCGCGTGCCTATAGCTGACCCACTAAACCACCAGCACACCTTCTCATCCTCACCTGTTCCCGCATTGCAGAACTAACTTTGCCTACGAACTTACACTAGTCTAGGTTTCGTGGCTCCTTCATATGCTCTCCGGTAATCCAAGCACTAAAATAGGGAACACCGCCTCTTGCAAACCAGATCAAGAACGGGCCGTTGATTTCAAGGCCGGGCGGACCTCCACCACCTCGGGTAGTGCAAATTGCAACGGCAGCTTGGGCTCTTGCTCCGATTTCATTAACACGCAATCGATGCTCAAATGCAGCCTGGGTAACAATGCATGGGCGACCATCGTCTCCTAGGGCCATGGCGCCTTTAAGCCAAGACAATTCACCCTTTGCGGAATAGTCGACCATGGGAAACCTCAATCCAGCTATGCGCATCCTCTGACCATCGAATACCTGCTCCTGCAACTGCGCTGTAAGTTGATAAAGCGCAATGGGATCAGCAGGAATGCCCCCACTCTGTTGAGTGAGAAAAACGTCAAAACCATCTCTGGTCGGAATTTGGACTACAAGGTTTTTACGCCCCTGAACTCTGATGGCTTCCGTTACGTGCGCCATCTCCACCCCATCAACACGTCCCCACTCCATGTTTGTGCAGAATTAGCAATAATGATAACTTCCGTATTGGGGGTAAATGGATGTGGTTGGAGATCCCCGCAGGTAAGCATAATGTTACCATCTTTTGATGTGGGGGATGCCGATTGAGCCTGAATCTGGTTGCCCGTAAAATCAACAATGAGCAGGGGCTTCCCATCTCCCCTTTCCACTTTAGTAATACTAGTTGGAGTCGGCGAATCTAGGGGAATGTCGTTTCGTGCTAGGGTAGCAACCAGCGCTGACAATCGTTGATCCGTTTTCAGTAACTGTGAAAAATCATTAGAGTGGGCGGGCGCGGGTTGCATTTATCCTCCATTATCAGGCGAGAGTTAATGAGTTAAGCAGCCAGAGCCTATCTAAATAGGCTGCTATACCTCGAAGTACCTAAATCCTCTGGAGTTGTTATGACAATACTAAGCAAAAAGGTATCATAATATCTCTCTGCCAGTAGACGTCGAGTCACGACACCTAACTCATTGTATTCAAATAAGTTTTTCGGTGAAATCCACGTATTGCTCGAAGTCTTTGTTGCACTCGTCAGAAAGTCGCCCTATCGTTTGTAGCTTGCCTGGCGACGTGCCATAAAGTATCTCTCCGCCCAGGCTCAGCGCGCACATCCTGATCGTGATAGGAAATCAGGGAGGCTGGCTATCGGCTTGGAACCCGTTTTATGCCACGGCTTAAGTACCTACGTATGATGACCTGTAAGATGGAACAATCAACTAAGCACTAATTACACGCCTTCACCGGCATCTTCTTAATCGAATTTTGAGCCTTGTTGTAATCTGACTGTGACGTGCGTTGCGGAGAGCTCCCCTGGTAAGGTGACGCCTCGCAAACGCCCCCGGCTCCATACTGAGCCTCGCGTGAAAGCTGGTACAATACCGTGGTATTTCTCTGCAACGACTTTAAGAAACTCGTCAGACTAGTCTTCGTACAATAAATCGTATCACAGAGCTTTATTTTGTCCGCTATAAATGTCGAGAAAATAGTCGTATTCGCCTTCAATATATTCTTGGCCTTGGCAATCCGAGTCTTGGCCCGTAGGTGCGTCCCACTGCTGCAGAGTAATTCCTGCTTGCTGTACTTCACGACCGAGGCATAAAGGGACTGCATCGCCCGCTGTGCCGTTCCTTTGGTGGTTTTAATATCGTAGATCTTGCATTTGTTGAGACAGGTGCTGCCATCACCTTCGCATACACCGCAGCAATCAATCTTTGCGGTGCCAAAGGGTGTGCCAGCACAGTCGACACAGGCGTTAGCTCCTCCACAAACACTGCAGACATCAAGTTTGGCAGGGCCATTAGGTACTCCGCTGCAATCTCTGCATGAAGAACTATCTCCGCCGCACAAGCCACACACATCGAGCTTGGTGGCACCGTTCGGCACCCCATTACAGTCCTTGCACAAAGAGTCATCTCCACCACACACGCCACAAGCATCGAGTTTGGAGGAGCCATTAGGCTCACCACGGCAGTCCTTGCAGGAAGAATTATCTCCAGCGCAAACACCACAGAGATCATACGTGGCAGTACCATTGGGAACACCACGGCAATCCTTGCATGAAGAACTATCCCCGCCGCATACACCACACAGATCGACCACGTTGCCGTTCAACGGCACGAGCGTGCTACAGCGGCCATCAGTGCCGAATAATCTAAGCGTAAGATCGTTGGCTGCGTTCCGACCAGCGACCCGCAGTACGATTGCCCCGACATGCCGCAGATCGGCGGCACCAGCCGGACCCGCCGCAAACTGGTTGAATGGCAGAGAGATCTGAACCTCGCTCATATTATGGTCAAGCGTATATAGGAAGTCAGAAAACCTCTGCTCAGTTGGGTCACTGACATCATATACCCGCAAAAGCAGATCCAAAGGGGCGGAAGGGTAATCAAAGGTTGCCGTCATGGTAAAATTACTCGCTCCATCAGCCGTCAAGTCGAGTCCCCCAAGCCCATTATAGCTCGATAGCCCCGCAGCCAGATCTCCATCCCAAGTGATAAAGGTTATCGCCTGCGCTCCTGACCCTTCATTTTGATAGAAAAGACCCCCGATTACTCCAGCAAACACCATCCCCGATTGCTGCGAAGTGCTGACTATAGAACGAGTTCCACCGAGCGCCGAGGCCACCGATATCACACTCGACTGAGCATTCCCCATGCCGTGGACGGACACCCCCTGCCCTCCCTCGAATTTATCAATCTGAATTGCCCAAACACCGCCTACTTGAGCAAAACATAGCAGCGCCAAAAGCAGCGGTAATAATCTGCGAGGATTTTTTATAAAACGACGAATAAGTCCCATTAAGATTCTCCAGATCGACGAAAACTTATAGGAGCTATTATGTGGTGCGCAGCGCATCCGAGCCAGCCCCTTAATAGGACCCGCACAACCCTCACCGCAGAGATAGGCCAAAGCCATCCCCAACGCTTGCTTTTTCCTCACATTGCGCCATAATTATGGCTAGAAAGTCAGGTATGAACGGTCGTAGCTCAATTGGTAGAGCAACGGATTCCAAATCCGTAGGTTAGGGGTTCAAGTCCCTTCGGCCGTGCCAGTCATTTCAGTAAGTTGCCAACTTGGCAGCCTACCCTCCAGTGGCCGTTGTCCACTGGTTGTCCAACGAAAGATAGAAAGCCCTCGAAGCCTACGGATTATTCAGCGCATCTCATCTATTGGGATGAATGCGCGTTAACCGTAGGTAGTTGAGAAATGCCCTCTATAAATCTGCACGCTGCCCAGGATGGCAGCAAGTCCTTCCGAGTCCGAATCAGAGTTAAAGGTTACCCTGTCCAAACAGCAACCTTCAAACGGCGCACGGATGCCGTTAGGTGGGCCCATAGCACCGAAGCAGCTATGCGCGAGGGGCGTTACCTACCATCAGCCGAGGCACGGCGACACACAGTTGCTGACCTGCTACAGCGATATGCCGCCGTGCTTGCAGCCCGGCCCGCCACACTCGAAGCCCGCCGCCACCATCTTGAATGGTGGAGCAAAAACCTTGGCCACTTACTTCTCAGCGATCTAACCACCCCGAAGATCGTGGAGTTACGCGAGCAGCTTGGCCAGGAGCACGGACTAAGAGGCAAAGTTAGGACTACAGCCACGGTCAACCGCTTTATGGCCAGCCTAAGCCACGCCTGCACCCTTGCCGTGCGTGAATTCGGTTGGCTACAGGAGAATCCTTGCACGAAGGTTAGAAAGCTCAAGGAGCCCCGTGGGCGCGTACGTTTTTTAGGCCAGGAAGAACGTGAGCGCCTGCTAAAGGCGTGCAAGGAGGCCAAATGCAAGCCTTTATACCCTATCGTTATGCTGGCACTAACCACGGGGGCGCGGCGCAATGAAATTGCAAGCCTGCGCTGGAGAGACATAGATTTTGTGCGTCGCCGGGTAGTCTTTGAGCATACCAAGAACGGCGAACGGCGGGGCGTCCCATTGGCCACCGTCGCAATTGATATCCTTCAGGAGTGGGGAAAAACGCGGGCTCTATCTCCTCTACTCTTTCCCTCACCTAAGAACCTGGCCAAGCCCCTCGACTTCATAAAGAGCTGGGAAAGGGCGTTAGAGCGAGCAGAGCTTGCCGACTTCAAATTCCACGATCTTCGCCATAGTGCCGCGAGCATGTTGGCTATGAATGGCGCATCACTTTTAGAGATCGCCGAGATCCTAGGCCATAAAACGATGCAGATGGTGAAGCGCTACGCACACCTAGCGGAAAGCCACACGGCGGAGGTGGTGGAAAGAGTCAATAGGAAGATTTTCGGAGTTTAGCGATGCACTTTCCCATCTCTCAGTTTTTAGCCTTCCCAAATCAAGACCCGACACCTGCAATTAAACGGCGGCAAGTCTTTTCACTCAAGGGCGCTTGGAACCTCTTGCGCGGATACGTCCCGCCCGAAGACATTTCAGACGAGACGGTGAACGCAGAGCCTGAGGGGCTTATACTCGTGAATGGCACGCCATGCCTTGTAACTCGATTTTGCATAAATGGGCAGGAAATTGCCCTCGTCAAGGAAACGACCCCCAGACCGGAGGCACTTAAACAAGCAAATTGCATACTCGACTTCCTTTCTGCACCCAAAGATCCAGATACTCAAAAAGCGGCGCAAGATTTTACGTCGCAATTCAAGCAGACGGCGCAGTTGAGCTGGCGAGAGCTTCTCTCGTGGGCAAGTATGCAAGCCTGGTACTCCACACTTGTCCCGATACCTCTTAAGCAGATTAGTGCCAACCTAATCAATGGGATACTGCCTAGCGGGTTGAAGCGCAAACTTAGTGACCACGAAGTAACACGCGAAAAATGCCATGCAAAGGCAAAATCTCTGCTTACCAATCTACTTGTGCAATCTCCTGCCCTCACCAAAGTAGCAGGACATGAGGCAATAGCGCACATTTACATCGAAGATACGCTAGAAGTACCGACTTTTAAGTTTTTCAAACAACACCTTACCAAAGACCTTTCATTCAACACGAAACCTGGTCGAAGAAAAAAATAGCCTGTCCTCCGCTAAAGGGATTATCACTCTCTCCGTCCTTATAATTATTCGTTGATATTGGTTAATACCAAATGAGCAGCGTTAATGACGTTGTACATTTTAGTATTCAACATAAGGACAAAACCATGCAAACAGAGATCGCCCCAACGCGAAGAGTCATGCCTGTAAAGGAATTTGCACTCCGTTCCAACCTGTCCGAGGCGGCATTGCGCGCTTTGATATTCAATGAAGAAAAAAACAAATTCAGCAAATGTATCAGGCGCATTGGCCGACGCATTTTGATTGACGAGGCCAGCTTTTTTCAATGGCTAGATGAGCAGAACAATGCACGAGGAGGGCAACGCGCATGAATAAGAAAAACAACAAACCCACACTCAAACCAGAAGAATTGAACACTCTGCTAAGCCAGTTTGCACTCACGATATGCGTGGCGCTCACAAACCTTGTCACAAGGGCTCAGGCGCAAGACTTGGCTCGATTATTTGCGGCATTGAATCAGCTTCACGCCGTAGATGGTGAACTTTTAAAACAATGCGGGCGCACATCATGGGATCAGAAAAGGTAACCTATCGAACCCTGAACGCCGCCGAGCTGCTCGACTTCCCTTTTCAGCCCAGGGAAACTGTACTAGAGCCGTGGCTCTGCACGCAGAGCCTCAACCTTGTTCACGCATGGCGTGGTGTGGGGAAAACGCATTTCTCTTTAGGGGTCGCCTACGCGATAGCCTCCGGGGGATCTTTCCTCAAATGGAAAGCCCCCAAGGCTAGGCCAGTACTTTACATCGATGGTGAAATGCCAGGCGAAGTACTGAAAGAGAGACTATCTCGAATGGCACAGGACGCCGAGAAGGACATTGCCGAGCCTGAGTTGCTGCGATTCCTCACACCGGATGCCCAACCTGGACCGGTACCGAATCTATCCAGTGCGGAAAGCCAGGCGGCTCTGGAGCCCCTTCTAGGCAATGCGCAGCTAATCATAATTGATAACCTGAGCTGCTTAGCTGGCGGCTCTGAGAGCGAGAACGACGCCGAATCGTGGAGCCCTATCAGCACATGGGCCCTGAAAATGCGTAAGCAAGGACGCTCCGTTCTTTTCGTTCACCACTCAGGCAAAAGCGGCCACCAACGCGGAACTTCAAAAAAAGAGGACATACTCGATACGGTATTAAATCTAAAGCGGCCAGCAGACTATGAACCATCTCAGGGCGCCTGTTTTGAAATTCAGTTTGAGAAGGCAAGAAGCCTAGCCGGTGAAGAGACAAAGCCCTTTGAAGCCCGTCTATGCGAGATAGAGGGGCGACAAACGTGGACTATGCAAGACCTTGAGGACTCCACATTTGAGCGCGTGATTGCACTCGCAAAGCTAAAGTTGACCGGCAAAAAGATAGCTGAGGAGCTTCACGTGCACGAAAGCACTGTATGTCGACATTTGCAGAGCGCACGTGCGCAGGGCCTACTTAAGGGGGGCAACGATGATACCGGATGGGGACGTTAGTATATTGCCTGATTGTCCACCCAGGCAATGCAATCATGCAATCTACCAGCCATTTTCTCTTAAGGCGCAGGGACGCCGCGTTCTTCAACAACACCACCTTGAGAAGATACGAAGAAAGCCCTCTGTCGAAACGGAGGCAGATTTCACACCATCGGTGAATGAAACAGTCGAGCTGCTAAGACAGGATGGCCACTACGGCCCCTTCTCTGGCGAGTTTCTCAAAGGCGCAGCGGATAGCATACGCATAAATCGGCAAGTAGCCACCGGTATCATCCCAAAGGAGTTCACCGCATGGATTGAGTGCAGCCATTGCGGCCATGTGCCGGTTGACGCTTCCGGGCTGCAAAAGGTCATAGGCTGCCCATGGTGTCATTCACTCTATGGGCGTATGCGGGACCACGTAGCCATTGCGGAAGTTGAGCCAGAACGCGAGCGCCTCGCCCATCTCCGCACTAATTCGCCCGAAACGGAGGTGACAAAAGGTGACACATAAAAAAGAGCCCTTTAGAGGCAGCAAGCGAGCGCGCCAGGCGCGATTTCTAGAAGCTTATTCAGGGAATGGCGGCTTTTTACTTGCAGCCTGCAAATGTGCTGGCATAACCCGAAAAACGTTCTATGTGTGGCGCAACGAAGAGCCATTCAAAGAGCACCTTGAGGAAATTACAGAAGGACTAGAAATAAAATATTGTGACGCTCTTGATCATTTAGTGGCTAAAGGCAATTTAGGTGCGATTATCTTTAAATTGAAAAGTTTAAATCCTGAACGATACGACGATCACATGCGTGCAATGGTGCAACTACGTGCTAGTGAAGAAATCTGTAATCAGCCAACGATCATCAACTGCACTTTCGGGCCACCACCCGACCGTCGTATTGAAGCCTGCATTGCTGAAAAAGAAGCAGCAAGCAAAGAGGGACGTGCGCCGAACTACGCCAGATATTGGTCTGGCAATGAAATGCAGCCAACGAGCAAAACCAATAACGACGAATAGTCAGTGCGTACCACTCCCCGAGTGGTATCTTTATACTAGCGCGCGCATTTTCCAATTTTCTCAAGTGACTCTACCTTAGCAAGAAGAGCATTTACGTGCTCTGGCTTTATTACTATGTCCGCGGTTCCACGCTTGCCATAAAATGAGATAGGGTAGGGTTCTTTTATACTCCGCAAAAATTTAGAATTTATGTCAAATGTTAGCTGCTCAGTTACACGCCCGGTATGCACTACGCGATCTACTGATTTGCATTTTAAATTCTTACCGCCTTTCGCGAAGCACGAATCCAAAAAATACCAGTCATCTAAATTAAATGCGATCTGGATTACATACGCACTTGTTTTCTTTTTAGCACAAAGCCACATGTAGGTAATAGAGTAATCAACAAGTCCGATCTGATCGTCTTCTACTGTGATTCGTTTGGTGTTCAGAAACTCATCATCATACTCCACCGCTTCAGGCGGGCGGCTATTCTTATCTTTTACCATTTCATAATAAATGGACTTGTTCGTTATTGGCGGACTAATTTCATAATTCCGTTCGTAGTTACCTTTATAGGCAGGCGCGCACGCTAAAATAGTAGCGACAATAAAAACAACAATCGCCCTTTTCATAGCTAACCCTTTTTAATTGGCTTCTCTCGTGTCATTCTCAATTATTCAGTTATCGTAAGGTGAAATAGCGCGTTATACTTCGCTACCTGCTTACCCGTGCGCCAGTCTATAAAACTAAAAGCTTCGTTTTTCGAATAGCAAACAGACAAGACCTTAGCTAGGTTTTTCTTGTCGTCTATTCCAGTCAAATACCAACCGCGACCAACCTGCACGACGCTATTCTCCGCATCTATTTTCATTATCGTGTTACCTTTAGGGGCAGTTAAGTTTGCTATTAATGAATTAGTATTTCCGCCACACATTGCTTGTACTTTCTTCGCATGGATATCCTCTGCGAGTTCACCAGCAGCGCTACTACTATTATTCTCCCCAATAATCGCAACACAGGTCGACATAACTAACGCGACGACTACGGCAAACATAACGAACTTTCCACATCCGCCTGCTTCTTGTCCGAGCATATCACCTCACTTTTGGGCTTACCTTCCTTGCATATAGCGTCAGGCGCTATCTCTTCAACACAAAGACATTCCTCAACCTGCTCGATACAAATACTCCATCGTTGTCCACCGGTTGTCCACTAAGCTAGAACAAACGCCAGCTTTAGAGCACAATACAGCGCAGAGCCGCCGCCAACACTACCATATTTTACTGCTTCCCTGTGTTGCCATTTATTGCTATTATTGCGGTAAGCACGTTTCCAAATCCGTAGGTTAGGGGTTCAAGTCCCTTCGGCCGTGCCAGATCCTTTCTCCACTAACACTTCAATACTGTTCATAAAGTAAGGCTTGTCGGGGCTTTTCTCGGCCACACCTGCGCGCTGCGGAACCGGGTTTATCCGTAATTTATCCGTAACGGCTAATTGGAAACCATTACCGAAGTCACTGACGGAAGCACTCCTCTCGACTTTAGGTTTTAATTGCCAAAGCCATCTCGGAACGGAAACCCGTAACGGGGGCGACAAACATTATGGGCTCTATCCGCGAACGCACAAACCGCCAAGGCAAAACCATTTTCGACGCCGAAGTGCGTCACAAAGGCTTCCCTACCGCTTACCGCAGCTTCACCCGGCTCACCGATGCACGCTTGTGGATCTCTGATATTGAGTCTACCCTCCGCGCCGGTCGCTACCAACCCCAAGCCGAAGCGCAGCGCCACACACTCGCCGATGCTATCGATCGCTACCTTGATGAAGACCGCGCTAAAAGGCTAAAGAGCTACATAGACCATAAGCGCGCTATTTCCTGGTTCCGCCGTGAGATAGGCTTCAAACCTCTGGCGGAGGTCACCCCTGCCCTTCTAAGCGAGCTAAAGGGCAAATTCTTGAAGGGCGTAAACCGCCACGGGCAGCCCCGCCAACCCCAGACATGGAACCGGCTTCTCTCCGGTCTTAGCAGCGTGCTGCAAATGTGCACCTGCGATTGGCAGTGGCTTGAATACAACCCTGCACGACGTGTAAGGCGCGAACGTGAGCCTCGTGGCCGCATGCGATTTCTCTCTGATGACGAGCGAGAGAGGCTTCTTAAGGCTTGCAAACAAAGTGAATCTCCAAACCTCTATCCGCTGGTCGTCCTTACCCTCTCCACCGGCATGCGCCGAGGCGAAGTCGCCTTCCTAACATGGGACAAGGTTGACCTTGCTAAAGGCGTAATCATCCTTGATGACACCAAAAACGGCGAACGCCGCCGCGTTCCGGTGCATGGCCTCGCGCTCGATCTCTTGCGCGAACATGCAAAAGTTCGCCGCCTCGATACTACCTTCCTCTTCCCCGGCACTCGCACTCATAGAACCAAACGACCATTCGAGCTTGCCAATTACTGGAACGAGGCCGTCATACAAGCAAAGCTCTCAGACTTCCGTTTTCACGACCTGCGTCACACCTGCGCCTCTTGGTTAGCTATGGGGGGCGCGACACTTCTCGAAATCGCTGAAGTTCTTGGACACAGAACGCTGCAGATGGTTAAACGCTATTCGCACCTGACCGAGTCGCATACTACCGGTGTGCTAGAGCGTATGAACAAGAAGATTTTCGGTTCCTGATATGCTACAATAAGACCACCAAGATTAAGGACCTGAACAAGTAATGAAAAAGCGTAAAGCCACAAAGAAGCATAATCGCCGGTCCAAACGGCGCAGGCAAAACTACCTTCGCGCGCGAGTTTCTCCCCCACTACGCACGCTGCCTTGAGTTCGTAAACGCCGACTACATCGCCGCCGGAATCTCCCCTTTTTCACCAGAGGTTGCTGCAATCGATGCCGGGCGGGTAATGCTGAAGCGGATAGGCGAGCTTATTGAAGCAGGAAAGAGTTTCGGCTTTGAAACCACCCTGGCCGGACGAGGCTATGTGAAGATGCTGCAACAGATGGAGCAGCTCGGTTATCGCATCCACCTGTACTTTCTTTGGCTTCCCAGCCCCACCGTTGCACTCGCGCGAGTGCAGCAACGGGTCAGAAAAGGCGGACATAATATCACGGAAGATGTGATCCGACGGCGATTCGAAGCGGGGCTCAAAAACTTCTTCGAGATTTATCAGCCACTCGTTGACGATTGGGTACTCTGGGACGCATCCCCTGACCTTCCCACCAAGATAGCAAGCTTAGGCAAAGGCCGTTTGCATGTTCATGACGATCCCTTGTATAATCAGATTATCGACTACATGGCCAAGCAATGAAAAAGCGTGTTCGTAAGCCTACATTGACCCCCCTCCAAGAGCTTGCCGACCAGGCTATGCAAGCGGCTGCCCGCAAGGTACGCGCCGAGAATAAGCGCCTTGGCGAACCACTCATCATAGCTGTCAACGGCAAGCTGAAAAGAATCCCTGCAAGCGAGCTTTAAGAATTCGGCATTAGCTCAGCTGATCGCTGCCGAAACTACGTTAACTTTGTCCCCATTTTCCAGCTCACCAGCAGCAGAATTTATTCCGTAGAACATTGCTCATAGTGGATTGTATCTACCACTATCTTTTTCCGTGCACGATTTGCTGTTTAACGCACAACTCTTTGAACATACAGCTGAATTCGCCGCGGACAGAAGTGCCCTTAAATTAAGGTGCCTAATGTTCGCTTGTGAAATCAAATCATTACACCGTTCAAGGCACCTTAGCGGTGAATAAGGTACCATCAATTCGTTAAGCAAATCAGGAGGCTGCAGCAATAAGGTGCCTTTCCTTTAATCTTGCCTTCCCATTCTCTCACTCATGCCGATTTCGACTTCGCCTGCCTGCTTCTCCTCAAATGCATGCTCGACGAACTCCGGTGGTCGTAGCGACCGCTTTCCAATTCAGCGAACGAAGCATGCACGTGGTAGGGGCGAAAAGGTAGGAAAATCCAGAACCAGAAATGGCTGAACCAGCAGCAACTGTTCCAAACTTATGCCGGAATTAGCCCGTAGGCATGAGTCCGTCAAATGGCGACTCGTAATCCCAGCAGCTTCGAACATGTCCGAATATAAGGGGCCAGTTCTGCTCAAAAGCAAGGTCACTCCTGTGCGATCCTCTTGCTCCGCCTACATTACGCCGCAAGTCTTTTGGCACTAATCGTATATCGACACCCTAGCCCCTGCAGTACTCGCAGCAGGATGTCAAAGCTCATCTTATGGAGCCTCACTCCCGCTTCAATCTGCGCGATCCTAGAACGCGAGACCCCTACCAATTCTGCAACTTCAGCCTGAGTTAATCCGCGTTTGGCGCGCACCTTCATGACCATTCCGCAAAGCTTCAGCTTCTGGTCAATTTCAATGAGATTGACATCCATTTCTCCTGCCCAATGCGCCAGGTCTGCTTTCTTCCAAGACATAACCACACCCGCTTATTCTAAAGCAAACGTACCGGCAGCAAGAAATTTACCAAGCCCCTTAGGTGTTACTCCTAGAACGAAGAGCGCTCTAACAATCAGATCAAGGGAGATGTCAGGTGATGCCGCTTCAATTTTTGCAATGCGCGACTGGCTTGACTCCAGCAGCTTAGCCAGCGTTTGCTGGGTCATCTTATGCGCCTCCCGAGTTTGTTTCACCATGTGCACAAGTGATCGCTTGAGCTCAATGAGAGCCATTTCTTCATCAGAAAGCCCCAGAAAATCCTGCACCGTACCAACTTTCCACCCAGCCTTTTCAAGTCGCTCCCTCTTACTCTTTTTCATGATTAATCTCCTTTGGCCGTTTGATCATACTCACGATAGCGCTTCTTACAGATCTCAATTACAGACTGAGGAGTTTGACGACTCTTCTTAGCGAATACCTCTGTAACTACATGATCAATCGTGTGCCACCGATTCGTCAAGGATATCAGGAGACTGCGGCAATCTTGTGCCATTCCCTTTTATCTTGCCTTCCAACCATTGTTGCTTCCTCCGAAATCCCACTTCTCTCTTTCTCGTTCCGAAAGCTCCAGCCGTACCCGCCTGCACAAGTCTCTTCTTTCGCGCTTAATAGTGCGTTATTCTTTCGCCAGACTACTAGAGCCATAGGCCAAAGAATATACAACCCGCCGACACGGAGCTTAACTATGAGGGCATATCACCGGAGCTTGCTACTCGTTGTTCTTTTCACCCTTTTCTTAGGCGTCACGTGCGCAGCCGAGCCGATCAAAATCGGCATCTCGCTTCCGCTCTCCGGACCAGCAGCGTCGTACGGCACCGATTTTCGAAACACCTACCTGCTCGCCAATAAGCTTCTGGCAAACAATGCCTATCAGCTTATCTTTGAGGATGATCGCTGTTCACCAATGACTGCGGTTACCGTGGCACATAAGCTCATGACCATCGACAAAGTGCGCTACGTGCTTGGCGTAACTTGCGACGGGGTCTTCTCGGCCGCCGGTGCCATCTACCAGTCCCATGGCGCTGTGGTCATCTCGACTTCATCGAGCAAGGTTGCAGGGGATGGGCTATTTCACACCAACCTGCAGTTAAGCGATTGGGCGAAGCAGCTCTTTGAGCACATCGCTGCCAATTACCACCATGTTGGAATAATAAGTGAAGAGACTGGGTTTGCGCAGGATTTCCACCGAAATTTCAACACTGCCAATGACGGCAGGCTAGTTCTGTCGCCACAAACTTATCAGAGCGATGAAACCGACTTTCGTCCACTACTTCTGGCGCTCCAGGCTAAAAAGGTTGACAGTCTGCTGCTTCTAACCCAAACAGAGGAGACCCTGCTACGCATCCTGCATGCCGTAAAGGTGCTAAAGATGCCATTGCCGATTTACAACGTTATTTTTGCCGGATCCAAGAGTTTCCGAGACAAATCTGGCAGTGATGCCGAAGGTATAGTTTTTCTAGATTTTCCGGACCTAGCGCTGGCGCTTAACCCAGAAGGACGTTCCATTTTTAAACAATTCGTAACCCAGTTCGGCGAGCCGCAGAGCGGCGAGGGGCTATTTGTCGCAGCCTTTGAAGCTTTTCGCGCCATGCATCAGTCCGTAAATTCGGGGCAAGATCCTCGCGTCTTTCTGAGGCAAACAACTTTCTCCGGTCTCGAATGCCCCTGGCACTTCGACTCTGAAGGGTTCTGGAAGGGACCACATATGGTGTTAAAAAAGATTGACCGTGGCCAGGTTATTACACTCAGGCAGTAAGCGTACCTACAGAACCAGGCTAATTTGCGGTTCATGGCACATCATTGGTCAATTACAGGCTCTTCGCTTTCATCTTACATTACCACCACTGTGGCAACGTAACGAATAACGTGGTAATGAGAAGAAAGACTGGGGCATTTCTTACTGGCCATCTCTGCTTTCCCGCTTCGAATGAAAGTGCCTATGTGCGTTCGACTTTTAGCTCTTTGTTTCCTTGGCATCACAGCAGTGATTTCAGGGTGCAGCACCATAGTTAGAAATCCAAACAGTACGATCAAGAGTGGGTTGAGCTTATCGATTACGATTGGCCGGATACGGAGGCTTATCCGCTTTCTGGTATAGTGCGAGTGCACGCAAAGACACGCTCTGAATTTCACGATCTCGCCGACGTTGACCCGCCTTTTGATTCAGCTTACGTCTTTGTCGGTCAGCATAAGAAAAATGAAGATGTGGTGGTAACTCATGGCTACATTCGTATTATCGTCGATCCTGTCTCCACGTGAGCTTCATTTCGACACCCAGTGAGTCGATACCAGAAATATTATGCCCTCACCTACGCAACAGGGGTTGAAGGCTCACCTAGCGATCTTCGAGCCTTTGCCTGTACTGTCGCAAGAAAATCATTCACATTGAGGAATTCTTCCAATTCCGACTTCTCTTCAAGCGAGAGAAGGCCTTCGTCTGCCTTTGCTGAGAGTTCCTGATAGCGATCGCGATCCTCTTTCGGAAAGTCCAAAGATAAAATGTATTGCGCTAGCGCCTCAGAAAGATTGCCCTTCCCAGGTTGAATGACATGGTCTAAAATTGATGAATATCTACTCATGCCAAGAGTTTACCGCAGAGCATCGGTCTCGTCATTGCTCTTTTCTAAGGCGAAATTGACATGGCTGTTTATTGCCGAAACTGCTATAATAGGTACTTAGACATGAACTGAAGAAGCTATTATGAACGAGATAATTTTTGTTATTGAGGACGCTCCAGAAGGAGGCGTTACCGCGCGCGCGCTCGGTCAAAGTATCTTCACCGAAGCTGATTCTGCGGCCGAAATTAAGGAAAAGGTTCGAGAGGCCGTGCGCTGCCACTTCGATGAGGCTGAAATGCCGAAGGTTATCCGCCTGCATCATCTAAAAGAGGAAGTAATCGCCGCGTGAGAGTCCCCCGCGATCTTTCAGCAACCGAACTCGTGGTCGCCGTACGCCGATATGGCTACGTTGTCACGCGTCAGAAGGGCAGCCATCTCCGGCTCACCTCTACTATGAATGGGGAGCATCATATTACAATCCCTAATCATAGCGCTCTAAGACTCGGGACACTTAATGCCATTATCACGGACATCGCCGCACATTTTCGACACACCAAAGAAGAAGTCTGTGAAAAACTATTTGGATCATAACCAAGCCAGTCGTTTCGTATCTTTTCAATACACACTAAATAGAGCCTGTCCGAAAACAGCGAAAGCGCGATAGGACGGGAGAAATAAGTGAAATAGTAGAGTAGTATACGTGGCCAATTTCGAGGTTA
>CAIXSY010000147.1 GCA_903922175.1 uncultured delta proteobacterium
CAGAGAATGTCAGGCTATTCTGGACATTAGCCCTGAGCGAGGGAGCCTGCGACCGAGTCGAAGGGAGCCGAGTGCTGATGCCATCAAGCTAGCTGACGTTCTAGCAGCTAATGTCTACTGCCTCATCAGGAGTTACGGCTAAGGCCGTGGACTGCGGCCGAAAGCTGCAGCTGCATCAGATGCAGTCAGCGGAAAGCTGCCAGCAGATCTCTGAAAGCAGATTACAGATCAACGCTCGTCGGTCTGAGGCAGCGCCTCGCTAGCTTCCCGCTCATATACAAACCGTCCAGGCTCAATAACGTTTGCTGACATTCGAGGGTGATTTACAACAAACCTATAGGTGACCATCAAAAAAGAAGGATGGCCAATGCCATCCTTCTTTTAACCTACCAAAGGAGCTACAATCCTAGTTGTGGCCGTCAGGCCACAACTACTTTTGCTCCGCCACCGGCGCTGCCGCCTCATCGTTCTGGTGCACCTCTACACGGCGATTAGTCGCACGAGCCCATTCAGTCTGCTCGTTGAATACCGGCTGTGACTCACCGAAGCTCACGGTGGAAAGCCTATCGGCGGGAACTCCAAGGGCGACAAGCTCTTGTCTCACCGCCTCTGCCCGATCCATACCGAGCTTCATGTTATATTCCTCTGAACCGACGAAATCGGTATGTCCCTGAAGAACGACACGCAAACCGGCAGACTTATCCAGCATCACAGAGATCTGCTTGGCTCGGCCCTTTCCAAGCTCATTTAGCTTGCGCGAACCGAAGTCAAAGTTCACATTCGGAAAATATACCTGCCGCATGTCTCCAGCCAAACTCGCTGTCTCTGAAGTCGGCGAACCAGTACCAGTTCCAATCCCAGCCACCTCGGCTCCACCAGTCGCCTCAACGGCAGACTGATCATAATTGTACGGAGACAAGGAGCGGCAATCTGGAACTGAGTCGTCAGCAGAGAAGCACTCTGGCTGGCGATAATCAAACGGCTCGCGATAGCCCATAACCCCACGAGTAACCTCTGTTGAAGAGGCGAAATAACTCAAAGGACGAAATATCCCCTCTCGGAGAGCCCACCCAATAGGGTGCAATATGTATCCGACAATGCGCAACGGATGAGACTCACTTTCCCTGTAGCGAGGCGAGGTATGGTACGACATCAGACCGTCATCGGCTGGAAGAATATCCTGCGCCCGTGCCGTTGAACCCACGAACGACAGCAAGACCGCTAAACCTAATGCCAATACGAGATTTTTATTACGCATGGGAAATTCCGATTAATAAACGCTTAAAACTTTCCTAAACTTCACCGAGACACAACACCACCCCGGAACAGGGTAAGTCCATAGCCCACAATATGCAGCTAAGACGTAACTAATTCAAGATAGTAGATTCATCTGCACCCATCTTGGAAGTGTTTTTTTTGAATTTAACGCTTTTTCTCCCCCCCTAGAAGACGATTTAATGACATTTGAGGCAATCTCTCCCTACCGGCCAAGCCCATAGGCTTATAACTTGTAACACTTATGCGCGCACGAAAACGACAGTACCACGCTCCACTTCCCCCTGCAGCGCCCCGCGCGTCTGTAAAAGACCATCATTACGAGCGATTCTAAAACGTCGTTATTTATATTTAAATTCTTCCTTGCGCTCTCTGGCCGTAGAGGGCATCTAAGATAAGATGGTATCCTGCTTAACAGAGACCTAGACTCTCTACGCTGTATTTTATTCGCCCTCTCTAGATTTTTAATCTGTAGGAATTTAGTCTGCCCAAGAAGCTGGCACAAACTAAGGAGTTCTTGCGTGTTTAGATTTTCATTCAATGGTGATGGCCGACACGTCCCCGCAGCCTATTGGCTTGGGGCACTGGCCTTCGTCACAAACTCCGCTTTTCGATTCTTCCTTGACCCAGCACTCTGCTCCCCCGGGGACATGTTGATATACATCAGCGCCCTCGCTTTCGGGCTCCCTAGCGCCATGATCTCAAGCCTGATCTCCGTGATCCCAGAGATGCTAGCAACCCGCGACATCGCGGTTATTCGCGTACTACTGCTAGCCGCGACACTAGGAATCTGTAGCACGCGTTTTCCACGCATCCCCGGCTACCTAGCGGCTCTTGGCGCTTGGATTCTTGTGATCTGGCCATTCCTACTCTTGACCGATCAAGCCTCGCCCCTCCTCCTTACCTCGGTCAGTAATGCGAACACGAACAGCATCCTCGGCAACATGGCGATGTGTGATATTGTGCTCATACTCGTCAGCGGCGCGCTCCTCCTTAACCGAGATCTGTGGGGAGTCCTTACTCACCGTCCGCGACATCTGCGCATGCCGGAACTGCTCCTGCATATTATTCCACTGATTACAGCAACGGTGGTTCTCCTAGCCCTCAGTATCTCCGGAGCCCCCCTCTCTCTTCTCAATCACGACAGCCTTGTCGGCACCCCCTATGGCTTCCTAACCCTCATGCTCGTCTGCATCGCGCTTCCTGCATTCGTCGGATTACGCCTAGCAAGGGTCATTGGACACAACTATCAGGAGCTAATGCACACCGGTATTATCGGACCATCCCAGACATTTTCCGGGCTTTCGAGCGATTTCTGGCGCCGTCAATCCTCCCCTGAGATAAAAAACCCGCGCGTAACCACCTCTTCAACCACAAACCCTTCATCCGAGGGAGAGCTTGCACTCACCACCCAATCAAAATTGGACGCGCAAAATCAGGGCATCTGCGCGCTTAATCGCAACGGAACAGTGACCTTTGTTAACCGCAAATTCAAGAGCTTGGCCGAGCTTACAAGCAATGAGGTAATCGGCAAACGTATCACCTCGCTGAGCATGAACGGCGCATTGCGCGATCAGATCATCCAGCTTCTCGAAGACACCTTCAGCAAGGGCCCACGAATTACTGAACTGAAGGTCAATGAGCTTCCCGCAAAGCTGCGCTTTTTCGAGGTCTCCTCCGTACGCTCTGATGCCTTTCAAAGCTCCACCCTTGCAGATGGACCGGACAGTGTAATCATTACGGTGAAGGAGATTACGGAACGACGCACCGTTGAGTTACACCTGCTCCAGGGACAAAAGCTAGATTCACTGGGGACGTTGATGGGCGGCGTCACCCACGCCTTTAATAATGCACTGACAGCCATAGCTGGAGAATCGAGCTTTGCACAGCATCTCACCGAGCGCACAGCGGTTGATGAATCGCTAAAACGCATTCTGCAGTTCACGCGAAGCGCGGCCGAACTCGTGCACAAACTCGCCGAGTTTGCCACCAGCCAACCGGGGTTGATGCGGCCAGAGAATTTTGGCGAACTACTGCGCAATCGCCTCTCTCTCCTACGCCAAGTATTGGGGGGATCCTGCGAGATTACGCTCTCCCTTCCCTCTGAACCATTAGGGGTAAATTGTGACTCTAATCTGATCATGCAGGCCCTGACGAACCTCCTGCTCAACTCTAAAGAGTCGTATCCAGAAGAGAGCGGCAAGATTGAACTAACGCTTGAAACGGAGGCCTTAGACGAGGATATTTCTTTCCTACACATAGGGGCTCGTCCAGGCAGATATGCTCGCCTCAAGGTGCATGACCTAGGTGCGGGGATGAGCACCGAAACATTAGGACACGCTTTTGATCCTCTCTTTACCACCAAGAAAGGACGGGGACATGCCGGTCTAGGACTCTCGATCGTATTCGCCGTGGTACGCGCGCACAATGGCTTCCTCACCGCACAGAGCCAAACAGGAAAAGGCACAACCGTGTCACTCTATTTTCCACTTCAGGCATTGCCATCTTCCGTTGACACCGAAGCCGGGGAAGGAGCTTACGTGGACGGTGAAAAGCTCCCCAAGGGTAACCAAGAAAAGATTTTGGTAATTGACGATGACGCTATTATCTGTGACATCGTGTCTCGTATGCTATCCTCGTTGGGATATCTCCCTGTGACATACACCGACGTTGAAGAGGCGGTTGAAAAATGTGCACAGGAGCCCTACAAAGTGGCTATTGTGGATCTGATGATGCCAAAGATGCTCGGCTTCGAGGCCACGAGGAAAATTCGAGAATGCCTGCCCACGACCAAATTGATCCTTATGACCGGCCACGGCATACCCGCCGAAACACTGCCCTTTAAAGGCGAAATCCTGGCCAAGCCTTTCGAGTTGGAAGTCTTGGCGCGACTTGTGAAAAAAGTGCTCGGGGCTTCGGAACAGAAGTCTTGATGCAAAAAGCGCAGTGATGGCGAACGAAGAAGCGCGCTTCTAGCCCACCTTCGGTGCGAGAACCTTTCGCTCCATTGCCGTGCAGACAAGCAAAGCCAAAAACTCTCTGGAAGCAGCATAGCATAAGGAAAAAGATGGGTGTATCTAACCTGTTGATTTCATGTAATAAAATGCGACGTGGAGTCAAATGTATCAGAGAACGCAACACCCGAAGAACTTCTGCGGATAAATGTCGTGGGAGCAGTTGCCCCTGTGCGTGGTGATTTCTTTTCACTGATCATCCCCTACGCGGACACAGAGGTTTTTTAAGTCTTTATTAACCAGCTTGCCGAATACACCAAACACAGTACAAAAAGGAC
>CAIXSY010000148.1 GCA_903922175.1 uncultured delta proteobacterium
AATTCACTAGTCAGTCCTATTATAACATGCCTTTTTCGGGCATAACCTCGAAATTGGCCACGTATCCTACCATACTATTTCACTTATTTCTCCCGTCCTATCGCACTTTCGCTATTTCCGGACAGGCTCTAATTAGTTTCTGTCCGCTAGGACAGAAACTGAGTATACTTCCCGCATGAAGAAAATACTTTTGACTGGATCTACCAGCTTCTTGGGTACAAAATTTGCCCAATTATACGGCGCAACTTTCAAGATCTCTGGTTTGGCGCGTAACGACAATCTCAATCCCGTCGATCTACTCGATTTCACAGCGGTCAAGAAGATCTACGCTTCTGTTAATCCTGATTTCGTGATTCACCTCGCCGCGGACGTAAACAGAGACGCCACCACGGGCCATAAGATTACCGAAACCAATCCGGCGATTACGCGACACCTTCTTGAGCTCGCAAGCCACAATAATACGCCCTTTGTTTTCACAAGCAGCGAATCGGTATACGGAGGGAAAGAGCAAACTGGTGAGTATGTGGAAACCGACCCCTATATGCCAAGGAGCACCTATGGAGAATCTAAAGTTGCATCCGAGAAACTGATAATTTCATCCGGTGTGCCCTATCTCATTACCCGAGGGCATCGATATGTCGGGATTAATAGGCACTTCTCGCGGCCTAAGCAGTTTCCTGATGCTCTGCGCACACTCGTTGCAAAGAAAGAGCTCCATGCTGATGCGCATAAGCTCTTTAGGCCGGTACTGATTAATAACCTTTGTCAGATCATCACCCACTATATTTTGTCTAATGCTCAGGCATCCGTGATTATTAATGTTGGGGTGGATCGAGCGATTACCTTTTATGATTTAATGAAAGATATTGCCTGCGCGCTCGAAATAGATCCGAGCCTCGTGAAATCGGACGGCGATGAGGAAGGTTGGCCGGCGAATAGCACTCTTTGCGTCAAAAAAGCTGCCGCTCTTGGCTACCCCGCCGTATCCTACCAAAAATTTCTGGAGAAGATACGCGCAGAATGAAAAAGTACGAACACCCCCCTTGCTCCCATTCTCTCGCGGACAGTGGGGACGCTTCCCGACCTGCAAAAAACCTTGCGATTGTGGGCTGTCCCCAATGCGGAAAGGGGGTGTGCACCTGGGAAAAAAGTCGTGGCTCAGTTCGGAAATAAAGATAACTTAGCCAAAGGCCAAGCAGTTCTTATAAGTCAGAATATTCCTAATACTGTCGTTGACGGCTGGGCGCATCGCTCAATTACTCGTGATGTCAGCTGGGGCATTCCCATGCCAGCAGACCTAAACCTACCTGCCGACGTTTTTACTATCGCAGAACTTGGCCGCCCGATTCCAAGTGGACATGAGATCGGCAAACAGCAGAGTTATTTCCCCAAAGGAGCAGAAGAACAGAAGGTTTCCGCAACTTAGGGCGTGAGCGTAAGCCGAATGGAGTGCCTCGCGGCAAGTGCTACATAGGACAAGACGAGGGACACGTCGCGCGCCCCAGGATAATCCCAGGAGATGTGGTAACATCAAAGTCTGCTTTTTATGTATCGCGATTTTCTGGAAAAAGTTTCCTCTGCCTCTGCATATCGTTCCGCGCGCTCTCTGAGACAAAAAGGCGGGGGACAAAAAGGCGGGGATGAGTAGACCATTACTGACGCGTTAGTCAATGACGCGTCTAAGCTATTGCCTACCTATCATTCCCCTACCCAGATAATGAGGGATGACTGGGGAAATGACTGAAAGCTTTGCCCCTACCGCCGTGATCTGGCTTCCGCGCAGTGCCTGAGGAAAATTTCGGAGGGCAAGAATCTCATTAGATCGCTAGAAAGGGGGCGATCGTATATAATTATGCTTGACAATCATAATGTTTATCAAGCATAATTATCCCATGCGGGACTTTATCAATCGTTCCAAGGAAATAGAGCTACTAAACCGCCTAAAAGCAAAGGCCGGATTAGTCGTGGTTTATGGTCGTCGCAGAGTCGGCAAAAGCCGTTTGCTGAGGGATTGGTTAAAGCAATCAGGTGGCTGCTATTCCCAGTCGATTGAGGGTAGCACTAATCTTCAGATTGAGCAGCTTTATAAGGATTTAGCTGGCTCTCTCTCCACGAAGATAGTACCGAAGTCCTGGGAGGAGCTCTTTCAGCTCATTGAACATGAAAATGCACCTTTAAGCATCTGCATCGATGAATTTCCTTATCTGGTTGCCAGCGATCCAACATTGGCTAGTCGGCTACAACGCTGGATAGATTCTTCAACGAAACGGAACCTACTTTTAATTTTGGCTGGTTCCAGTCGCCGTATGATGTTTGATCTTTTCTTAGATGATAATGCGCCTTTATATGGTCGCGCTCATCGCATCATCCAGTTAGAACCCATGAGCTATCAAAATTTTTGTGAGGCACTAAAGCTAGATTCTACCGTTCTAGATAGTTTTCTTAAGTTCTCATTGGTAGGAGGTATTCCAAAGTACTGGGAATTAATTAATCCCCATGATGATGTTTTAGCGATGGCGCAGGATCTTTATTTTGACTTTGCACCGTTTATGCAGGGAGAACCACGGCGTATCCTTAGAGATGAAAAACTCGATGATATAAATCCGGCAAGTGTATTGGAGATTGTTGGTCGTGGTGCCGAGCGACCGTCTGAAATTGCTGCGCGCCTACAAACTAAACATCAGAATCTTTCAAGGGTATTACAGCACCTGATGCAAGCTAACTTACTTTCACGCGAGATTCCATTTGGCAGTAATATTAAAGATGCGAAGCGCACAGTTTACAAGATAGCCGACCCAGCTATGCGTTTTTGGTATAGGGTATACTCTCCACACCAATCGTTGTGGAGTTCTTATACGAAGCAACATAAACAGCAGCTGATTTATGATAATGCGTCATCACTATTCGAAGAAAACGTTAGAGCTAGGTTTCCGGGAGCGGGTAGGTACTGGGAGAGTAACTTGGAGATTGATATAGTGGCACCCACTACTTCTGGCAAGAAAGAACTATTGGTGGGAGAGGTTAAATTCACAGAACTTAGCGCAGCGAAGCGGCAGAGTCTACTGCAAGAGCTAGAACAGAAATGGCGCGCAACCAAGCTCGCCAGTAAATTTAAAGTTAGTGAATATCGTGTGTTTGACGTGGGGGAGCTTGGAGGTTGAACCGACCCGCGCATTCGCGCGGAAGAGAGAGTGGCATCCTGTAATCTGCTATCTGAGATCGGCAGTCAGCTATCTGCGGTCTGCATCAGATACAGCTGCGGCATCAGTTGCGGCCGCAGCCGACGGCCTTAGCCGTTTTGTCCTACTTAGAGCCTGTCCGGAAACAGCGAAAGCGCGATAGGACGGGAGAAATAAGTGAAATAGTAGAGTAGTATACGTGGCCAATTTCGAGGTTAAGCCCGAAAGAGGCACGCTATAA
>CAIXSY010000149.1 GCA_903922175.1 uncultured delta proteobacterium
CGCCAGGAGAACTTCCGGGTGGGTTTTATGAATCAAGAAAGCGGCGCCTGTGTGTGAGGGGAGAGAAAATATATCCTACTTTTCTATTGACGGATTTTCGCCCTACTCCACGACTAGATTTTCTGGATGCACGAGAATGCCATTTAAAAGCGCTTATTGCACAAAAAAACTTCTCTACTCAGAACCCGCTGCCAACCGACGCATATGCTCTGCTAGGGCGTTGGCTAAATTTCCTGAGTTGCGCTGTTTACTCATGGAGGGCGAGCTGTCCTTGACGACACTGTCTTTGGTGTCGAGGCAGCTTAACGATGAGAACAAAGATCAGATTCTGGTTATTTCGTGGCTTTCGTGCCCTTTTTCGTGCCCTTCGCGTAACTGTATTCTTCTGCTGTACTATCAAGTAGTTACGACCCGCGAACGCTCTACGCTTCATCCGAAAAAGAGCTCTCCATCGCCACCTCGTGCAGCATCTTGGCATAGCGCGGCGGCAGAAAGTGCTCGCCGTTCCAATGCGTAAGCAAGGATTGCGCATGCGCCAAGTTGGGCCGCTCAATAGCTGCTACCTGCTCGCACAACCTGCGCAAAGCTCCAGGAAGAGGAGTATTGGCCAACTTATGCTTCTGTGCCGCGAGAAGCAGTGCCGCCCGCGATTCTTCGATCGTACCAACACACTCGAACGGCTTGTGATCTTGCACACCTAAGATCTGCAGAAGCTGTAGCTCTATCATCGGATGCTGCATAAGGTCCGCACCAAAGATAGCCTGCAGCCTGTCCTGTGAAAGAAATGGATAGAGTGTTAGGTAAACAAAAGCGCACTTAGGGCACTCACCACACCACACGTCCCGTTTCTGCCCAACGTTGCAGCTTCGAAAGCTGGAGTGGTGTTCCGTGCACTGCGCGAAGAAGCGGCTGACCTGCAAGTCGTTAAGTGGACGCAAGATACTGAAGTACTCAATCGAATCACACAGGTATTTCTGTGCATATTCGCGAAAACGCTTCTCAAAGCGCACGCTCTTCGAATACTGGTGATTTATGGGCATCCCATGATAGGAAAGCGCAGCTTCATTGGCGGAACTTTCATTGGCCACGAGCACACGTGAATAACCGCACAGCGCCCCGACAAAACTACCGAGAAAGGCAAGGTATGCCGAAAACGGGGTGTGCCCGTTGAGGTATCCCTGAGCATTGAGCGCGATCAAGCCAGGGTCAATGCTACGCTCAACAACAATCGGAGCCTCGTACTGTGCGATTCGCACGCTATCGATGGCTGATCGAATAGGATTCAAAACACAGGCGCGCTTGCGCCTGCACTCGCTCTTCCTGAGAATCTCCAGCATCAGCGAAGAATCCTTGCCTCCACCGACGAGTACCAGCTCTCCTTCCAGCAGCGGTAGAGCACAGGAAGGAATCTCACGCGTTGAGTCGATCTCAAAACACAAGAAGTCCACGGGGCTAAAGTCGATCTTATTACGGTAGAAGAACTCGCCCAATCCATGCAGATAGAGATCGCGCCACCAGGCAATCTGCTCGTCATTAAGCATCCCCGCGCGAATCACTATCCGCGATGGACAGGCCGCTTTCCAGTAGCTGAGAAGCTCAATCAATCCGAGATGAAAGACAAAGGTCTGAAATTCAGGCGCGGCAAAACCCGCCGGAGCCGGTATGATCACCACGGGCGAAAACGCGACTTCAGGCTCCAATTTAAATTGATAAGTGAGCTTAAGATTGCCGGCAAATCGTTCACAAGTGAAGCTTTCGTAGATTAATGCAGAATGCTTGGCGCGTAGCTCCTGTAGTCGACCTGTAGGCATACTTACACCACACTATTCACCAAACGCTCAATACTAGGACGAATGAGGTCACTCAGAGCCTCTCGTTCATCAGCACCAACCCCAATAAAGCGCAGGCGATGCAGGAGAACAAATGGCGCAATAAACTTAAGATCATCTTCAGTTGCAAAATCACGCCCGTGAACCAGTGCCCAGGCCTTCATCGCCTGCTGCAACATTAACGCCGCACGCGTCGACGCCCCGAACTGGAGCAGCGGATTGTTACGTGTCGATTGCACGATGTCAACCACGGTCCTTCGCAGCGGATCACTTACGTGCACCTGCCCAACCATCTTTCGCGCCAGGAGTACCTCCGAACGCGAGCATACCGGCACCAGAGTCTCGGCCGTCTCTAGGATCTTGGAATGTTCTTCAAGGATCTCGACCTCGGTTTCGGCATCCACGTATGACATCGGAATCCTGAACAGGAATCGGTCGAGCTGCACGAGTGGCAATGGGTACGTACCGGCGATATCGAGCGGATTCTGGGTACCAACGACGAAGAAGAGGTCATCGAGCTTGTACGTTGTATTATCTATCGTCGCCTGCTTCTCTGCCATACACTCGAGAAAAGCAGCCTGCACCTTAGGCCCCGTGCGGTTTATCTCATCTGCCAAAACGATGTGCGCAAAGATAGGCCCATAGAGGAACTTAAAGCTCCCCGTCTTAGGCTCAAACACATTAACACCCAAGACGTCACCAGGGAGCATGTCAGGCGTAAACTGGATACGGCGAAAAGGTCGGATGTGGCTCGCCTGCTCGGGTGCACGGTCATCCCCAATCAACTTACCCAAAGCCTTGGTAAGGGTCGTCTTGCCCGAGCCTGGGTAGTCTTCGAGCAGCACGTGCCCATCTGCCAGAAGCGCAGTGATCACGAGTTGAATTGTATCCTCTTTACCTCGAATGACTCCAGCCATCGCGGTACAAAGTTTTCGCACCGTCTCAACGGCCGGCTGAAAAACTGGAGAAATACTAACCTGTAAGTCGCTCATTATTAGGCACCACCCAATTCAATTACAAAAATTTCATCCACAAACTTTCGAACGGCCTCTACGGGGTTACGGCTCTTAACCCTAATATTACCGAGAACGCCGGTTTGCGCACTAAATTCTAGCACATATTCGCCGTCATTGACTTCACTGCGAATTAAATACTGACGGCCCTGCTTATTATCAAGGATGAAGGGCGAGGATGCCAACAGATCAAAAAGCCGCTTATCCGACACGACGTAATTTACAGGCAACCTAAACCCGTAGTTCGGCAGCGAGGGGCGATTGAGGGAAAACACCAAATTGGCAATTGAGGTGTAGTCTTCGGACTGCGAGTCAAGAGAGGCGAGCTGAAGGAGGTAGACGTGGAGCCGTAAAAAGTTGTCGTAACGCGGACGGATCAAATTGAGCATTTGGCCGAGGATCGCTTGCGCCCTCTTAACTTGACCAGCCTCAAGGTAACGCTCAGCCAGATAGACGTTGTAGTACGGGGCTGCACCTTCACGCTTATCTACCCTAAGCTCTTCGTTAACACGCCGTTCGAGCACCTGAAGTGGAAGTCCACGCGTGAGCTCTCCTAGTGTGGGGTACTCCAGCAGACTATCGGTGTTGCGAATCGAGATATCTTCAAAGGAATTGAGCGTCTCGGTAAGAATCTGACGTGCTCGGCGCATATACCACCAAGATCGTAACGAGAGATCGAGACTCTCGCTCGCACGCTCAATGAGTCCACGATTGTCAAGATCTTCAAAGAAAGCCTGACGTGCTGCCTTGCGGTCCAGTGCCTGGGCGAGCGACATCGTTACGGCTGCCTGTAGGTCCTCGCCACTCGTCCCAATCTTACCGAACCACTGTTTACGCACGAGCGCCGACTCGAAGTGCGCGATAGCCGCATCGACCCGCCCAGCGAGGAGATCGGTGCGACCGCGAATAAGATGCACGAGGGCGCGATGCTCCTCTCCGTTACGCAACGGGAACTGGGCTACACAGCCTTCGAAGTTATCGATCGCCTTTTTGGCGCCCTCTAAATTAAGCTGATCAAGGTAGAGAAGCGCCAAATTCAATGCCGGTAGTACATGTTCACAGCCATCGGGAAGGCTTGTAGCGCGAAGCCACGAGGTCTCGGCCTTATCGTCATCGAACAGCTCTTTATAAACCTCTCCGACGTTATTGAGCGGAGTCGCCGGTTGTCCAGTCTTCCCCTGCGAGAGTTCATACGCTACCGCACGCCGAAAAATTTCTATGGAGGTCTTCCGATCGCCACTCATCGAATAGAGGATCCCGAGCATGTTGAGAACTTGCCCTTTCTCGCCTCCACCCAAGATTCCGCCTGCGCCTAATTGAGCGACACGGATCGCCTCCTGCACCCTGCCTAGCTTCATCAAAATCCAGGCTCGAGATCCCGCATACCAATCGTTGTAGTAACCCAACTTGGTAAACTCATCGAGTACATCGAGTGCCCCCTGATAGTTATCCAGGTTTAGACGGCACTGCGAGAGCAGGTAGAGCAGTACCATATGCTGACTTTGCGTCGTGTAACTAGCGTAGGGGGGCGCACCGAACTTCTCCGCAAATAATTTCTGGGCCTGCTTCACGTACTGCAGCGCTAGGCGAAAATGCCCCACATTGGCCAGGTAGTAACGCGCCAGCATGATGTGGATGCGATAGTCATTAGGTGCTTTCTTGAGCGCGGCGAGGAGCTTCGTACGAGCGTCCACATAACGCTCATCATCCCAAAGCGCCTCTGCCTCCCTCATCAACACGTCTGGAGTCTTCTGTTCGTCGACCCGCAGATCCTCTTCGGAGGCTGCGTTTATCTGATCGAGATCGAACGGATCGTTAGGATCGCCTCCTTGTGCATAGACGGTTCCAACGAAAAACAACGCCAAGAGAAAGAGGAGCTTAGCAAAAACCTGTATCACTACCACCTCCTTCCGACGAGAACGTTGAAGATCGATGCCGGATTAAAGAACGCCAAGCAACGCTGCCAACGGGGGAAGGTTAGCAGTGCTTCAAAGTCGAGGTCCAGAGCCTGTCGAACCAGCCGGTGACTAACATAATCCTCGGTACGGGCACAGTATGCCGCGACCGTCAGCAACTCAGCCGTCGACAGGAGATCAACCCCAAGCTCCGCCTCAAGCCGAAAGCGGAACTCACGCCGAGTTTCAGCGTAACGCCGGCGGTAGCCCAAATCGAGAAGACGCGCCGCGATGGCGACATGGGCACTACGCAGCTGCCAACACAGTGTTCCCGGAATAAGCCATCCATAGTGCAGGTAGAGCTTTAACACGAGAGAAAAGACGATGAGTCCGAGGCATGCTCCCCAAAAGAGTGGCGCGCGCAGGATCGGCGCTGAGTCAGACACATTAAGCTCATCTTTAAGCACGTCCTTCGGCAAAATCTGCTCATCGGGACCAAGTAAGCCCATCAGCTCTTCGAGCAACTTCTGGTCGACATCAGAAACGGCGGCACTTTCGACCTGCTCCGGTTGTATGTCAAACGGCACCCATCCACGACCTGCAATATAGATCTCTGCCCAGGCGTGGCGATCGCTCATCCGCAGTAAGATATGCCCATCCTTGGACTGGCTTAAGTCCGTGAGAAAGCCCGTTCCGATACGCGCCGGGATACCGAGGGAACGGAACATATAAACCATAGCGTGGGCGAAATGCACGCAATAGCCGCGGTGATCACCGAAAAGAAACGGGGCTACCGGATCCTCCTGCGGGCCGACCTCGTGATTAGGCTTGAGGGTATAGATCGTCGTCTTTGAAAGATAGGCGGTAATGGCGAAAGCCTTGGCTAGAGGCGCCGAGTGGCCGGTTGTAACCCTCTCGGCAAGCTCCTTGTAGCGCGGATCGGGATAGGTCTTAAGATAGTGCTCAAGTTCATCCTTGGCCCACGCCGGGTTGCCGACGACGACATCCGTTATTCCACGCACGGGAAATGCCGGAACCATGGAGTAGGCAGAGTAGGCACCACGGAATCGACCGGGGTTCGGATTCTTAAGCGGCTGAATAGAGACCGGGTAGTCGAGGGCAAACGCTTTTTTCTGATCATAGAGCAGATAGACCGAGTGGCGTAGCGGGGCTCTCCGATCGAGCGTGGAATCTTCTTTACCGAGATAGGCCTCAGATGGTGACGTGCCCGGAAGATCACGATCATAGGCTCGTGAAGCAACGACCATCTCATGTCCATTGAACTCAGAGAGTGCCGACTCGCGTAGGTAGAGCATCGGCGTAAAGGGGTTCTCTTTGTAGTCTCCCTCAAGACGCACGACAGCCGCCGGTTGATTGGAGCTACCTAACGCACTGCGAAAGCCCAGTGGCGATCCGCTTTCTCCCGCCTCGGGGACGCCGTTCATCAAAAGCACGCGCAAGCTCTGATTGTAGTACAGATAAAGCTCACGCGAAACAAAGGTAAAAAGGCTAAGCAGCGCCACACTAAAAATCAGCGCGTCACGAGTGCCAAGCGGAGCGTGATGCAAACTGCTCCCCGTATCCCCCGAGCAGGCACTCGGCTTGCCCGGAAGAACGGCAAAATAGAGATAGGCCAGGGTCAACATGAGAACGCCGAGCCCAAAGCCGACTAACACCGCCAGCTGATCAACATGGAGATACCAGGAGAGGTCGGAGAGCAGCGAGGCGAACTCTAACGGTGGACGGCGACTACCCACAAAATTATAGTTTCGATAGCCAGCGAACAGAGCGAGGCAGACAAAGGAAATAGCTACCACCTCAAGCGAAACCCCCGCTCGCACACGCCAGAAGATCCACGTACTCACCGCCGCGATCGCAGCGGCGAGTAAAAACAGATCAAAATGCAGCTCGGTCGTATAAGAAAAGAGGATCCAAGAGCCACGAAGCGGCACGAGGTAAGCCAACGACAGAGCCGCTCTGCTGATTAGATAGAGCACACCGAGCAGAAGCACAAACCCGAGGTGCCGGAGCCGAGAGAAAGCAACGAGAGAAGCCAGTACTCCGCCAAGGGCCACCCCAATAGACAGAAACAAGACCGAAGTTCCCAGAGGCAGAACGTAGTTAACGACAGCAATAAAGACAGAAAAAAAGATCGTACGCAGGACGACGATCATCCAAAACCTAGAGCGCTGCAGAGGAGTACGGATCCTTTCGCTCAAAAGAAAAAACTGCTCTCTGTTGCTACCCGTACCCGCCGACATCACGCCACCATCTCCCAACCTTCTTTTCCACACACTGCAGACAGGGCCTGCAGTCCATTAACTGAAGAGAGCATAGGTCTCTCTGGCGTATCCATGAAAAGATCCAAAAGCTTCCGTACCGGTCGACTATGTATGACCAGACGCGTCGTGGAGGAGGCAATCCCCTTTCGTTTGCGGACTATAAAACAGGGCACCACCCCTTGCTGCCGAATGAAATTCCCCAAATTGACAAGACACTTCAACCACGCCGCCTCCTCGATCCGCTCCGCACCTACAAAGAAAACCAACCGATGAAGTCGTGTCCCGCTCCCCTGCTGCTCTGCGGCTCGGATGAGCCCCGAAATCTCAGCTTGCAGCTGCTCGATGCTTTCATGCTCAGCATCCCAGACGCTCTCAGTCATCAAAGTCTCAGCTTCACGCCGTGACAGGGCGCTTTGATGATCTCGCATGCCTTCAAAGCCAACCGCAAGCGCCAAGTCCATCGACTCAAGTCGGCTAAGATACGCCAAAAAGTCGGCGCAGAGGTAGTCTTCGTCGTCGCGCGCACAACAAAAGAGCACGACCTGCCCCTCTGGGGTCATCGAACATTCAGGATGTCGCGCGATAAGCTGCCCCGACTTGGCGTACACCTTCCAGAGGATGCGCTTCAGGCCATCAGCAGGATGATAGGGCTTGAGGTCGAACGGATCACCGAGGCGATCCCTCGTGTTTACCTCCATATCGCCGGCTTTATTGCTCGAACTAACGATCGGCAGCGTCTCAATCTCATGTTCTCGAACCGTCACCGTAAAGACCCCCGCCGCATCCAGGGCATCGATGTCCCAGAAAAAAGAGGTCAAGCCAAGGCGATCCCCAATCGATAGTCGCAGACGACCGACGCTCCACACTCCGCGATGAGGGAATACGACACGTTCAAGAGCGACCCGAGGCTCAGCACTTCCGCCAACGAAACAGATCAACGGCAACGGTAGATCTTCATACTCAAACTCAATCCGAACCTGCAGGACAAAAAGTGGCGGCACTCGAAACGGCGACGTTTTTATAACAAGCAGCGCCGGTTCCCCAGCAAGCAGCGTTTCTCCGCCGAAGCTGGAGCCACCTCGTTGCTGTGCAGTTAGATGGAGTTGGAGCGAACGCCGTAACGCACGTCCCTTAAGAACCGATACGGCACCGATGAGAATCAAGAGCCCGAGAAGCGAGCAGGCCAGCACCGCAGCGACAATGTCGACCTGCCTCAAAACCGGGCCAACAAAAAGAAACACAACCAGACCCGCGATGAGAACACCGCGCAACGTGAGGATCGCCTGCAGCTGCCGTTTGAGATACATAAACGGCGGGCGAGCTTCCACGACAACGATTGAGGCTGAATCCGACATAGCTCGTAGCCAAACACATTTGAAATTTGGAAAAAAACAACAGCATCCGATGGGTTACGAGTCTTCAATGCATTTTGGACAAACCTTCGGCTTGACTCTGTTTTTTTAATTGTGCTTGGCTATGTTGTCCCTCCGGTGGTAGAAACTAGTTTCTGCCAAAAAAATGATGAAGATTCTACAGTTACCAATGAGCTTACAACTGCCCCTGAGAGAAGAAAAGGCAACAGCCTGCCATACGGGGGAATAGAGTGGTCATTGCTCATTAACCCCGGACGAAAGAACCTTGATCCTAGTCCTGGTCTTGGCTCTGGTCTGCAGTGAGCTTGTCGAACTGTCTTAAGTCCTTGTCGTGTCCTTGGCCAAAATAATTGACCATGACCAGGATTTAGGACCATGACCAGAACCAAGACTATGGTAAATACTCGCCCCGGGGTTATTGAGCAATTGCCCGATGTCCCAGCACCTGAAGCTCTAACTTAAGTGACTGTAATCTAAAGACAGTATCTATCTTATTCAAGCCTATATTAATTTTATTGACATGCTTGTTAACATTATGTATATTTAAATACATATTGGAGCTATAAATGGCAACAAAAAATCTCCCCACTCGATGTCCTAGCTGTAGCAATTCGCTAGCGGTGAGGCAGATGGCCTGCTCAGCCTGCAGCACGCAGCTTGAGGGTCTCTTCGATCTCCCCTTGCTGGCTCAGCTCTCACGCGAGGACCAAGAGTTTATTGTGCAGTTTGTGCTCACCGGGGGGAGCCTTAAAGACATGGCTAAACTATGGGCGGTTAGCTACCCCACAGTTCGCAATCGCTTGGACGATCTGATCTCGAAGGTTAACTTAGCTGTAAATGGAGAGAAAAAATGAACACCTCCGCACTCCGTTCGACGAGTGCCGCCCCTGCCGCTTCGGGATGAAATAACTTAAAAGTCGCGGCACTAGTAGATTTCCTTTAGATAGCAAGCCTCGCAAAGCACTAACTCCGGCCTCTGATGGTTGAAGGTGCTGAGCAACTCTTTCTGGCAACGTGGACAGCTCCGCTGCCAGGTCTGCATTGGGTTCCTCCTTGCATGGCGCTCTGCTAACCTAGTCAGTGGCGCTCTATTTAGGTGCGCAACATTCAAAGTCCGATGCAAAGCTAACTCAGCTTTAGCAATGCGGTATTGATGCTGCAAAGCCTACACTCTCAGAAGCCGAGAAGCGACGGAACACTGAAGCGGAAAAGCTGATGCAACAGCAGACACCAGTCAGCAGGTCGCCGGAATCAGCGCCCCGATTTTTTCTCTCCTCCCATTTCCCATTTTCTTCCTTCCTCCGTGGTGGTGCTTTCCGTGGGTGCTTTTATTGACTTTCGAGACTGCATCGAATGCTCCTAAAGTTTAAGATGAAGAGGCCCTAAATCATCTTCTCGCACGGATCCGGTTCTCGTCCCGCCAAACGGTCAAGAACAACCCATTGCGGAGTTGGTGCAAGCATACCTCCTGGAGCAGCAACCGGCTCCCAGCTAAACCATGTACGAAAAGCATGATAAGCTGGCGAGGTTACGATGGGAAAATGGTCAAAAACATCCTTCCAGGTGAAAAGCATGGCAAAAGTTTCAACCTCGGGGTGAATGCCAAAGTCCCAGGCCGCACAAATCCGGTGAACATAATCAGCTTTATCTCCCGCCGTAGGTAAGGTCGATGGTGGCTCTTTTAGGTCGGGATAGACACTATGATCGATGTACACGGTTCACCTCTTAGCAAAAACTTCTTTAAACCAGCAGCGAACTTCAGTCGCTCTAGCACGCTCTTCGAGCGAATCGATTTGAGCTAGCGGCCGACGTAACTCCAAGGCTGAAAGATGAAGTAGGACTCTTTGTTTGGCTGATTCCAATGGCACTCCGGGATTCTTTATTTCCCAGTACGACCAGCACTGCGAGGAGGTAAATAGTTTGCGCGTAATACTTTCATAAATATCCAAGAAATCGCGCGGGCTGCCACGTCCAACGAGAGCATTCATCTTAGAAGCAATATTTTCAGCTGGTGACTCAATCTTCAAAGGTGGCCAAGCGCTTGTTAGTGGAGGTTCAAGCTCTACTGACTTGATTGAAATTTGGAACGAAAAGACCTTCTTGGCTTCTGTCAAAAACTCCCACGAAATAGTCTCACCAAAGCGACGTACTCTAAGGGTCATTTTATTTCTCTGCGCTACACACTCTAAGGCATCCGAGATCGATGCTTCCGCCGCCTGGGATGAGCGCGAGCGCCACCAGGCATCGATGTCATGAGTCTCGCGGTAGTTCATGCGCTGCTGTAGCGCAAAATAACCACCTAAGACAATCTCAGATGCGATGCCTAATTGAGCCAAAGCTTGCAGAACTTCTTCTGCTAGAGCAGGAACTTTTCCTTCATTATTCATGGAATATACTATACGCTAGCTTAGAAAAGCGTGAAAGTCGTATCTACATAACGTCCCTTAGTTGCTATGTTGAATAGAGCAGGCCCGAGGCACCGCAGAGGGTAGCGAGCATTTAAGGTGCTGCGCAACCGAGCGCCGCGCTAACGCGCGGTGCTGCGGGTGATTGAGTTACCCTGGTGCTTTCTCTCACCCACCGGCTTCTCCAGCCACTGAAACTCACCATTCTTGAGGATCTTAAGCCCATAAGGCCGGGCGAGCTCCCCGGAAGGCTGAAAGTGCATATCACCCGAGACGCCACTCTTTTTTCCGAGATGGGTAAAGTAACTGTAAAGGCAGACGGGGTCGATTGATTTGCACGCCGACAGTCCTTCTAGTAAGTGCCTTTTGCGCTTCGCAGGCACCCTCGTCTTCAAAGACGATCGAGAATTTGTTACCGTGCAGCTCGTTGGCAGTCTCAAGCCCGATACGTACACGATCTCCCCAGCTAGCATAATCGCTTGAGAGCGGCAGGATCGCCCCGACTTTAGTCGGCTCGGCAAAGGCCAACGAGGTACAGAAAATGGCTAAAAGAAGAAGGAGGCTGTTTCTCATACCCAACATTAAAGTGGGTACTCGCATAACTGCAAGCCATTATGTTGGGCCTTACCGCATACTGTTCCACCAGTTATCCTCACTGTGCGTATCTGCCCAATAACCCGGTGCGAATCTTTAGCACAGTCTTGGTTCTGGTCATGGTCCTAAATCCTGGTCATGGTCAATCGGTCAATGATTTCGGCCAGGGACACGACAAGGACTTAAGACAGTTCGACAAGCTCACTGCAGACCAGAACCAAGACCAGGACTAGGATCAAGGTTCTTTCACCCGGGGTTATTGAGCCGTTACCACCGTGATTCCTCCACGCTCATACGCTAACACCACCTGGCGTTTCAGCGCTTCACTATACCGTTTTACCACCGTTACTGTCTTTCTTCTTAGGTCCCGTCCCATAGCACCAATGCCTCCTGAAGTGTATACTTATCTCAGGACGGGACCTTATGGAGATTCGTGGACAGTCAGTACTCCTCCTCGGCTACGGCCGTGAGGGTCAAACAACACACCGGTTTCTTCGGTCGCGCTACCCTGCACTTAAGGTGGCTATCGCCGACCAGGCGGCTGTAACTCCTATCCCCGAAGACCCGACTGCCCCCTGTTTTTGCGGTCCAGACTACCTCTCCCGGGCCGCAGAATTCGACACCATCATTCACTCTCCCGGAATGGTTATGGAGCGGATTCTTCCAGCGGGGCTACGCCACAAGGTTAAGCTGACAACGGCAACCAACCTCTTCTTTTCACTCTGCCCCGGAAAGATCGTCGCCGTAACAGGCACGAAGGGCAAAAGCACGACATCCTCCCTCATCGCCACACTGCTGAGCGGCATATCGAGCGACGTGCGTTTTGCGGGGAATATCGGTAAGCCGATGCTGAGCTATCTTGAAGGGGCTAAGCCGGAGACACTTTTTGTGCTTGAACTATCGAGTTTTCAGCTTCAAGATATCCACTACAGCCCGCAGGTTGCCGTGCTCCTCAATATTGTTCCGGAGCATCTCGATCATCACGGCAGCTATGAGGCGTACGCCACTGCTAAAACGGCGATCACACGCTTCCAGAACGAGAACGACGTCTTAATTCACAGTCTTGAGTACTCGCGATTACGCGAGCTGACCAAGACTTCACGCGCTCAACGACTGTGCTACTCATCGAACCAACACCCCGCGGCGTGCTGCTGGATCGATCACGATCAGCTTACCTGTGATCATGGTTCAATTATCAAGCGTACCGAGATCTCGCTGCGTGGCACCGGTAATATTCAAAATATACTTGCCGCGGTGAGCTGCGCGCTGCATTTCAAAGTCCCGATCCGTACCATTGCCGAAAAGTTAAAAGCCTTCCAGCCGCTTGAGCATCGCCTCGAACTCGTCGGCGAATTCAAGGGGATCCGCTTCGTTAACGACTCTCTCGCGACCATCCCCGAGGCTCTCGCCAATGCTCTTAGTGCCTATACCGGCGAGGTCGACACCGTCATCGCCGGGGGATACGATCGCGGGTTAAACCTCAGCGGCACCGGACCTGCGATCTTAGCAAGCGGTGCGCGTAACCTAATCTTGTTTCCGGACACTGGCCCTCAGATCTGGCAGGCGGTTTGTGCGTGCGGAGGGGGGGAGCGCCTGCGAAACTTCCCCGTGCAAGCGATGGAGGAGGCGGTGCGCATCGCCTATACCGTCACCGCCCCCGGCAAGGTTTGCCTCATGTCACCAGCATCCTCAAGCTTTAATCTTTTTAAAGACTATCGCGATCGCGGTGATAAATTTAAGGATTCGGTGCGACGCTTAGGGGCAGGATGAAGATCACCTGCGTCATCAACTCACTGGCCAACGGCGGCGCCGAGCGTATCATGAGTATCCTTGCCGGTGCCTGGAGCGAGCGGCATGAGGTATCCCTTTTGCTTTTCGAGCAAGCCTTTAGTTTCTACCGTATCGACCCACGCGTTCGGATCGTAAGCCTTGGAGCTTCTTTCCGAGACAAGAACCTTTGGGGAAAACTCTGCGAACTAAACAGGCTGCGCCACGCTCTGCGCCTCGAACTAGAGGCATTGCAGCCCGAGATAGTGATCTCATTCATGGATCAGGCGAACGTTCTTACTCTCTGCAGCGCCCCGCCACAAACTCGCGTGATCGTCTCTGAGCGATCTGCCCCAGCGCGCAGCTCCCTTTCCGAGAAAGGAGCGATTCTCGGGCAGCTGCTGCTGTACGTTAGAAATTTCTTCTATCGCCAAGCCCATGCTGTGGTCGTGCAGACCGATGGTGCGCAGCGCTACTTCATTGAACATGGGATCTCAACGACCAAGGTTATTCCCAACCCCGTGGTAAAGCCCAACGAGGAGCCGACAGATAAAACACTGCCGACGCCGTGCATCGTCTCGATGGGTAGACTTGTGGCCCTTAAGCGCTTTGACCTTCTCATCGACGCTTTTAGCACTATCGCCGGCAAACATCCGCAGTGGCATCTTGCTATTTTGGGGGAGGGACCACTGCATAAAAAACTGCATGCGAGAGCATGCCGATATAATCTTGCCGATCGGATACACCTGCTCGGGGCGAGCACACATCCGCACGCAGTTCTGCGCCAAGCCGAGATCTTTGCCCTCGCCTCAGACTCTGAAGGGTTTCCAGGCTCATTGTGCGAAGCGATGAGCACCGGGCGGGCCGTCGTATCCAGCAATTGTGATTTCGGCCCTTCGACTATTATTCGCCAAGGGATCGACGGGTTACTCGTAGCGCCAGGCGACGCCACGGCCATGGCCGCAGCTCTCGATCAACTGATCAGCGATCCGCAGCTTCGTGCTGAGCTTGGCAGCGCTGCACGCAGCATTGTCGAACGCTTCTCTCTGGAGCGGGTGCTGGAGTTGTGGGAGGAATGCTTTGGGGGAAAGAACGGCTGAGGCGTAGCTGATGCTGTCAGCAGAAATCTGATAGCAGCTCTCTGATGGCGGCCCCCTTAGAGAGCAGGCATTCGTCGGTCTGGGGCCGAGCCTCGTTAGATCTCAATTACCCAAAGACTCCCGTCCGTATCCCCAAACTAATCCGGCAGCTTCGCGCATACAGCGCCCCACGAAGAACGAGAGCACCCGCCGACACGGCAGCGGCGCCGATGGCCCCAAAGTAGAACCCCGCCAGCAGAATCGCCACTATAGCCACGACAAGGCTAATAATGAGCGCGCCAATCAACTCGCGATTACGCCCCGCGGCCACGAGGAGAAAGCCAGCCGGACCAAACGCGGCGGAGATCGCCTGTCCAATGCACAAAATCACCAGTGGCTGATAGGCATCGGCATAGGCCGAGCCGAAAAATGAAATTACCTCACCTCCAAAGGCAACAAGCATGGCAGCCAACAACGCCGAAGAGCTAAACATTCCGAGCGTAATCTTTCGCACGAGATTTTGAAGCTCTGCCTTGGGGCGGGCTGCGGCGAACTCGCTGAGAAGCGGCAGGGCGATTGAAGAGATGGCATCCACACCAAAGGCGGTGAAGACTCCGAGCCGAGCCGCAACCGAATACACACCAACATCCCCCAGAGTACTGACGATACCAAGCCCTACCTTATCAATCTCACTCAGCAGCACAGTCAGCAGCGAAACAACAAGCAGCGGAAACGCACTCGCGCGCCACTCGGCCCTCTGCTCCGGCGAGTACGTCACGCACGCACACCGCGGGAGGCTGCCGCGTGATAGTAACCACCCAACAACGAGAGCCGCACCAGCAGACAGGGCATGCAGCCACATGCCCGTAGCAGCGCTTAATCCCCCACCACACTGCTGCGCCGTGACGAAAAGCAGGCCAAGGAACAAAACCGGACGGAGAATAATGTCGGGGAAACGCGAAAGAGTGATCTGCTTTAGGCTTCGCAGAAGCGCTTGGCGCAGAAGCACAAGAACCCAGATCGGCAAAAAAAATGCTGCCGCAAAAAACGCCCGTTGCAGCGTGCTCGGGATCAAGCCATCAAGGAGTACGGCTAGTACAATGATAAACAGAGAGAGTCCAAGTGCCACTCGCAACGAGAGATGCAGCCCCCAACGAAGCAGTGCCCGAAGAGTTGACCACTCTTTCTTTGCCGCATAAGGTGCGCTATAGCGTACGAATACCGAATCAAGTCCGCAGCCGGCGACAATCACCGAAATCCCCAGCCACGAAAGCACGATTGAATAAGCACCTAAATCAGGCGGGCCCATGCTGCGCGCTAGTGTGATATGCTGAGCAAAAATGATAAGTACTCCGACCGCGTTGATGCACAACGCCGTTAGCACCCCCCTCCCGAGGCTCCCCAAGTGCTTGTTTAATAATCTCAACATCAAGCTAACCACCTGATTTAACTACAACTAAACACACCACTAGCTCGACGAGCGGCATCCATGGCACATCCAGGCTAAACTTAAAATCCTTCTTTCTTCAGTCTCCATCCTACTTTATCTTGCATAAGAGCTGATGCTATAGTGTCTTTGCCTTTTTAGTAACTGGTCAGCTTTTGGCCTGACTATGCGTTGTTACAACGTGTCGTCACGACGAGACCCGATTCAGGCCAAGACCCGATCAGCTACTTTTTATAGATGCATTTTTTTGAGGAGAGTTTTTTTGACTACATCCAGCCCTTCCGGCTTCGGCGGTAATTCAGGATACCGAGGCCAGCGATTTCGCCGCCCAGAAACTCCAGATGCTCACCGCATCAATCACCGTATCACGGCACGAGAGGTTCGCGTTATATCCGACACCGGCGAACAGCTTGGCGTTTTATCACTTCGCGATGCCCTTGTTGCAGCAGAGAAGGTCGAACTCGATCTTGTTGAGGTAGCACCGACTGCGAATCCTCCCGTATGCAGGATCATGGATTACGGGAAGTTTAAGTACAAAGAGCAAAAGAAGGCTGCCGAGGCTAAGAAGCACCGCTCTGAGAGCACAACGAAAGAACTCCGCATTCGCTATGCCACCGACATCGGAGACCTTGAAGTAAAGCTGCGTCAAGCGCGTGAGTTTCTTACTGCCGGCGATAAGGTGAAATTTTCGATGCGTTTCCGCGGGCGTGAAGTAGCCTACGTTAACCTTGGCGTCGTCAAGTTCAATCAGATCTCCGAACGCTTAGCTGACATAGCTACCATCGATGAGAAATCACCGATGTACGGTCGCCAGATATACATAGTGTATGCCCCGTCGAAATCAGCTAAACCGGCTACGGCAGCTCCCGCGGGAAACAAGGATAACGATTAAAAGCAAGAGTCAGACTGGGTACGATCTCCCTCGTTGCTACGTAACTGCTCAATAACTTAGGGCGAGTCTCTACCCTAGTCTTGGTTTTGGCCATGGTCCTAAATCCTGGTCGTTGTTATTTGGTCAATAATTTCGACCAAGGACACGACGAGGACTTAAGACAGTTCGACAAGCTCACCGCAGGCCAGAACCAAGACCAGGACTAAGATTCAGGACCTTCGCCCGGGGTTATTGAAAAGTTACGCTACAAGGACCATGATCGTTAGCAACGATGGTCATTGTAGCCTGCATTAGCGAGCTGCCCGTAATGCCCTCTTTCTCGGTTAAAGTATGTCATCACACCCAACACCCATATTTTCTCCAAGTCGAGACCTGAGCGTTAGCGCCCTCGCCAAAACGATCTTCAATGCCGAGGCACCCGAGCAATACGTCAGGACATTCCCCGCACAAAGCCTCTATCTTGCACTCAAGCACAACGGTCTGGGCTCCTCTACCGACCTGCTTGAGATCGCCTCAATTGAACAGTGCCGCATCTTCCTTGACTTCGATTTATGGGAGAAGGACCAATTTGTCGAAGCGAATTTTTGGGAGTGGCTTGCATTAGCCGACGAGGAGGACGATCTGAAGCACCTCGCGCGCCTGCTCAAGTTCATCGACCTTAAGATCGTCGCCCTCATCATCGCTCGCCACACCGACATTAAGATCGTCGAGGAAAAGACCGATCAACCTCCGGGCCCCGGCTACTACACCCCCGACCGCGGCGCTACGTGGATCTTTATCGCCGCCGAAGACGCGACGAGGCACTTCCTCCTGGCTCGATTTCTGGCATACATCTACGAACGCAGCCCAGAGTTATTCTATCAACTAATCTCAGTTTCTAGCGTACAAACTCAATCCATGCTCGAAGAGGAATCGTACAACGAGCGCAACAAGCGTCTGGCCGCTGAAGGCATCCCCGAACCCGAGCAGGCGGGAACGATGCATGCCCCGTTCAGCAGCGACGAAGCCCGCCGACTCCTGGCCCAGCATGAAGTTCACGAGAGCATCTCCGATATTCGGGCTGTCGAGCCCCTCGTGTACCACTCCACAGAGATCGAGCCCCTACGTACGCTACTTTCCGAAATCCTCTCCAATGAAGACTTTCAAAGCGAACTTACACTTATCGTAAATGCCGCCCTCGTGTACTTCAACGTCACGGCACACGAAGAAAAGGAGGTCTTCAAGCTGGTAGCGAGCGTCAAGGGGATGCTCAACATTGGGCTAGAGCTCGCCGCTGGTATGGCACCTCAACAGTCACTCAAGGATATCTACGCTCCGCTTGGAGCGAAGCTTCTCTATCGCCTGGGGGTCACGCGAATACTACGACTGCGACGCCTTGCCCATAAAATAAGCGAAACGTCACTACAAAACCGCAGCGATGCTACTGGAGCGATTCTCGCGCTCAGTGCGGCCAAGCGAGCCCTACCGGAGATCCCCGCAGCGCTCAAAGCAGATGGAACCTTTGAGACTCCAGACGGTACAATTTCTGTCGAATGCAAGCCGATCGAAACAATGACCGAACTTGACAGCGTAATGAAGGTCCTTGGAGTCGGTGATACTGCTGCAACTGCTCAATAGCCTTACTTTTTCTTCTTCTCTTTCCCCTTCTCTTCCTTCTTGCCTGCATCAGCTGCTGCCGCTTCTTTGCCTTTATCGACGCACTTTGGCTCGGATGCGCTAATCTCACGGCATTTGCCCTGCTGTTGCTTGCAATCAGCTGCAATTGCCCCTTCAAGGTCCTTGCGTAAGGTGAAGTCCATGCTCGCCATCTGATCTTTGGCACTGCCGTATTTCGAACTGATACAACCCGTGAGATTCTCGTGCAGCTCACGGCAAGCCTCACTGGCTCTCTTCTTCTCGCGCACGACAAAAGCAGAGAGCTTACCTCGCGCTGATGCCTCATCTACAGCCGCCTGCTCCAACAAGCTCCAGTGGATAGTACTCTCCTCGCTCTCGGCCTTCTTCCACTTATAAGTAACTTCAGAGCTGCACACGGCCTGCGCCAACGCAAACTCTGCCGTAAAAGTCAGTCCGAATAAAAAGAAAGATAGAATTATATTTCTCATGCGCGCTCGCTCTCTATATTCAACACGTCCAAAACTGCTCAATATCCCCGGGTAACCCGTGAACGTGCAGGTTCACGAGAAAGACATTTACCCGGACTAATAAGCTACAAACGTACCTCAGAACCTATACGGATTGCTCAGCTAATTGACCGTTACCAGCCTCAACCACACTAGGCATCCTTATCTTGAGTAACTTACCCCAAAAAACATTGAATAACGAGCACCCACGTCACGTCTCAACCTTACTGCCTGAGCATCTCACGAAATTGATCGCGAGAATGCGCAGAGAGGCTGATAAACATAACTAACGGTGTTCTATGAGTAATGCATCATCTCAGTTGCTGTCCTTCTCTGCCACAGACGAGCACGGCATAATCGATTCCCCCAACGCCACTGGCAGCCCGGAGCGCAGGTTAATCTTAGCCGTCCTTGAGAGGGCGATCCTAGACTACGTTGGAAACGATCGCCGCGAGATCGACGAAGCCGAAGCGTGGTTGTTCGGCGAGCTGGAGAACGACCTCTTTGCGCCATTTTCGTTCCCATGGGTTTGTCAGCAGTTAGATCTCGACATGAAGGAGATAGCCAAGACTATCGCCGCAATGCCCAAGCGCGGAAGCAGAAAAGTTGCCCCGTGGTACTTTGCCAAGCCCAAACAGCCGAGCAAAAACGCAGTATGCCGCGCGAAGGTCACCAAAGGGAACTTTCCGCACTACCACTAGAACACGGCGACTTGAAAAATGATCCGATCTCCTTAACCAACTAACACACTAACTTGGCCCGCTGTCACCAATTCCGGTGACAGCGGGTTTTTATTTATTTGGGGGAGAACTAGTGAGGCGCTGCCTCAGACCGACGAGCGTTGATCTGTAATCTGCTTTCAGAGATCTGCTGGCAGCTTTCCGCTGACTGCATCTGATGCAGCTGCAGCTTTCGGCCGCAGCCCACGGCCTTAGCCGTAACTCCTGATGAGGCAA
>CAIXSY010000150.1 GCA_903922175.1 uncultured delta proteobacterium
CACATCGTTCCGTTCGCGGCCGGGGGACGCCACAGTGCTGAGAATCTTAGGGTCGTATGCGATCGCCACAATCGGCACTTAGCTAAACTGTACTTCGGCGAAGAGCACATGCTGAAATATCTGCGTGCCTGATCACGACAGGCTCCAACATGTAGCTCTACCATTTTGCAAAAGCTACAGCGGTGGCCACAGAATTGGCATGGGCAAAAACCACCGCGCCGCTCACAGTTGTTTCTTGCGCAAAAGGGTAGAGCTCGCTCGCCCCCTATCTCGGCGCACCACGTTTTCGCCCTGGGCTCAACGCCAGTTGAGCAATCCCCTGCCAATCTTTGACGTCCATGCGGGAGCCCATAGCCCTTCGACTCACTTCCTTCGACAAGCTCAGGACTAGTCGTTCGCTCAGGGCACTCGCCTCGCCGAAGAACTGGCTTGCCATGGTTCGACAAGCTCTCCACAGCGAATTGGAATAAATTTGCGAATCCACCACCCTGCAAACGCGACTTCTCTTTTGTTTATTGCCAGCGTGCTGCTTTCTTGATTCTAAAATCCCACCCGGTAGTTCTTCTCTTGCGCAAAATCCCAGGGGGCTGGGGACAGCGTCCCCAGATTAGCCAGGTAGACCTGACTTGTCTGTAGAGGGAGGAATTCTAGTTCTTCTGGGATTAAAGCGAGTATCAGAAAATCATTCGGCTTCCGCACCGCCAATGCCCTAAAAGCATGCTCTATCACACGCTTGGCGAATTACCAGAGCCGCCGCTCGCCCACAGATTCTGCGGAAGGGATAAAGTAGGCTGAGACCACACTCGTCCTGAAATTTTTAAATACGGCGCTGGTGCTTTGCGCAGAGGCAGAGCTACCCAGAGCACAAAGGGCTAAAATAAAGGTGATTACCCTGCTGAAGATCTCTCGTGGAGCTTTATTCATAGGACCTTTTTTCACAGGTAGAAACTTCTTGCCCATTTGTTGCACAACAGCAGTCGAGCAAATAAGTGGGCAAAGACCCTCTCTGCCTAGCGCAATCTCCGCGTTCTCGCCTTAAGCTCCGCCACACTCATCCAGTCGGTGCAATCGATGCAGGAAAAAAGGTGTAGACCGGTGAGCTTTTTCTTAAGCTCTAGGGAGATCTTATTCGGCACAGTCGGCGACCCGGTAGTTAGATCTACCCTCTTAAGGGCAATCTTTTTGGCGCTGGCTGTGAACGACGAACTTTTTGAGGTATAAAATGTAAACGGCACCTGCGTCGCGGATGTATATTTATAGGCATTCTTGACATAGAGATTCAGACGCACCTTCCCGTTATCTTTTACCGCAACATTCCCATAGCGAAATTGCAGATCGGGGGGCTCCTTCTTTATACTGTATAGACAGTTCTCATGGATAGATATGTCGTTGCTGCGGAGCGCCAGCGAAATAAACCAGATCCTACCATCCGGCCCCTCAGCCCCCAAAAAAGGGCCAACATCAATTCCCCGATGGCCGAAGTCCTCAATAGAATGATAGCTATATATCGCCCGCGCGAGGCCCCCAGGCTTGACAATCGACTGGATGATCCCCAAGAGATGCCAAAAGCTTCCAGTGGACGAAAGAAATGTATCACCAAAAAGACTCACACTATAATGTGGGAGACAGAACTCAGAGATCGCACCATTTCGTGGAAGGCTTCCGTAGCAGATCCCATAGTATCCTGATTGATGAAAAGCGTACCCCACATCTCCGTACCGATTCGCAAAGAGATACTCAGCCGGGTTTTTTATAGATATTCTCTCTACGGTAAGATCCGGCAAAATTTTAAAGAGCTGATACTGATATGGGGAAGCAGCCTCATTGTTGGCTAATAAACTATTGGCTTTCCCGACAGACATATATACCGCTCCGTTTGTCCCCTGCACGAAGTGCGCCGCCGCTACCCCCTGAAGGATTCTAACGGATTCCCCATCAGGAGTGATACGCGCCACCGAGTAGGAGGACACGTCGGAATAGGACAACGAATCCTGATGCACCCCAACCCAAAGGTTCCCTAGGGCGTCAAGCCCCGGTTCTGATCTAGCAAAATATTCTGGATCCATCGCCACAGAGAATCCAGCCGGCAGGTTAATCGGCGTAAAGGCTCCACCGGCATATCTATAAATTGTTGTCAGATAGGTTTGCCCTGCGGGAACGGCGACAGCCACATACAACACCCCATCCTGGTCACATTGTCCAGCAAAGGTAAAAACTGAGTGGAGGGTGTTAGATGATCCTACAGAGGTTGTACCAAATCCAGGAACCGTACTCTGGGAGATTACATGTCCCAACAGATCAAACGAATAGACCCTCCCCAGCTGTGTTACGAGCGCAAGTCCGCTTCCACAGGCAAAGAGGGATGCCCCTGATATCGTATCCCCATTAGCTCTAATTTCAGGAACAAAGTAGGCTGAGATCGCACTGTTTCTGACATCTTTGAATACTGCGCTGGTGCTTTGCGCAGAGGCAGAGCTACCCAGAGCACAAAGGGCTAAAATAAACGTGATTACCTTGCTGAAGAGCTTTCGGGGAGCGTTATTCATAGGACCTTTTTTACCGGTAGAAACTTCTTGCCCATTTGTTGCACAATAGCAGTCGAGCAAATAAGTGGGCAAAGACCCTCTCTGCCTAGCGCAATCTCCGCGTTCTCGCCTTAAGCTCCGCCACACTCATCCAGTCGGTGCAATCGATGCAGGAAAAAAGGTGTAGACCAGTGAGCTTTTTCTTAAGCTCTAAGGAGATCTTATTCGGCACGGTTGGCGATCCGGTAGTTAGATCTACCCTCTTAAGGGCAATCTTTTTGGCGCTAGCTGAGAACGACGAACTTTTTGAGGTATAAAATGTAAACGGCACCTGCGTCCTGAAGGTATATTTATAGGCGTTCTTGACATAGAGATTCAGACGCACCTTCCCGTTATCTGTTACCTTAATATACCCATAGCCAAACTGCAGATCGGCGGGTGGTTTATTTATTCTGTAAAGACAGAAGTCATAGATGGATGTGTCGTTCAAGCGGTAGGCCTGCGCAATAAGCCAGATCTTACCATCCGGCCCCTCAGCTCCCTGATCAGCGGTAGCACTCATCCCCCGGCGACCGAAGTCCTCAACAAGATGATAGGTAGCTATCTCCCGCGCGAGACCACTAGGCTTGATAATCGATTGGTGGCCCCCAAAAAGATGCCAAAAGCTTCCAGTGGATGAAAGAAATGTAGCACCCGAGAAGCTTCCAGGATAATGTGGGAGACAGAACTCAGAGATCGCACCATTTCGAGGAAGGCTTCCGTGGCAGACGCCACTGTAATATGTTTGATAAACAGCATACCCCACATCTCCGTAGCGATTCGCAAAGAGCTCCTCAGCCGGGTTCTCTATAGCTATTCTCTCTACGGCAAGATCCGGCGAAATTTTAAAGAGCTGATACTGATATGGGGAAACAGCCTCATTGTTGGCTAATAAACTATTGGCTTTCCCGACAGACATATATACCGCTCCGTTTGTCCCCTGCACGAAGTGCGCCGCCGCTACCCCCTGAAGGATTCTAACGGATTCCCCATCAGGAGTAATACGCGCCACCGAGTAGGAGGACACGTCGGAGTAGGACAACGAGTCCTGATGCACCCCAACCCAAAGGTTCCCCAGCGAGTCAAGCCCCGGTTCTGATCTAGCAAAATATTCTGGGTCCATGGCAACAGAGAAGCCAGCCGGCAGATTAATCGGCGTAAAAGCTCCACTGGCATATTTGTAAATAGTTGTCAGGTAGGTTTGCCCTGAGGGAACGGCGACTGCCACGTACAACACGCCATCCTGGTCACATTGACCAGCAAAGGTAAAAACTGAGTCGAGGGTGTTAGATGATCCTACAGAGGTTGTACCAAATCCAGGAACTGTGCTCTGGGAGATTACATGCCCCAACAGATCAAACGAATAGACCCTCCCTAGCTGCGTTACAAGCGCAAGTCCGCTTCCACAGGCAAAGAGGGATGCCTCAAAAATCGTATCCCCGTTAGCTCTAATTTCAGGGATAAAGTAGGCTGAGATCGCACTCGTCCTGAAATTTTTAAATACGGCGCTGGTGCTTTGCGCAGAGGCAGAGCTACCCAGAGCACAAAGGGCTAAAACAAAGGTGATTACCTTGCTGAAGAGCTTTCGGGGAGCTTTATTCATAGTAACCTTTTTTTAAAAGGCAGACCTTTAGCGGGCAAAGTCCCTCTCCGCCTCGCGCGAGGCCATGGCGGAGACCTTAGTCGAAAGGCCGAAAAGAAGTGGGACCTGTGCCTCCGCACGGGCCCGATAGGTTGACCTCTGCCCGGAAACTACCTCCTCCATCTTAAGGTCGATGCAATCGTTCTTCAACGCGCTCGTGCCGATACTGCCCTGGCAACGAGTTGCGCGGGGATACGAAGCCAGAACCTCGCGCACCCCAAAATTCTCAGCTGCCACAAGATTGCCGACTGCGGTGCTAAGGGGCGCGCCTGAAAATCCCTCAAAGATAGAGCGGCACACACTACCACTTAGCCTGCAGACTTCGGGCTTAACACCTTCGGCAAGATGCATAGCCACGAGTGTGTCTGCGCCCCCCTCGCCGTAGGTAAGATCGGCGGTCACGCCACAGGCGAGATTGGGGAGGGTATCCAATGTGGCCGGCTCCCCTCTACCTAGCTGCGAAAACGTCATATACTCCTGCGGGTTCTCTCCGATGCGAATGGCCTCGGCGCGAAGCACGGACTTATAGCAGGCATCGCCCAGGGCGACCTGGGGCCCACTAAAGAGAGACCCAGGAGCAGAGATGCTCTTAGTCGCCGGACTCATCTCGGGGCAGCCCCACCTCTCAGGTTGGGTGGCGATAAGAACCTCGGGATCGGTGCCTCCAGTATAAAAGGGAACCTTGCTCTCCTGCGGTTCTCCGAGCTGTAATTTATTCTCTGGGATCATCGCCAGCGAGGGCGGAGCGACAAAGACATCCTGGCACGATTCCTTGGTCCACTTAAGCCCCTCTGCTCCGTATAGCGTCTGCGCAATCTGCACATCCTTCTCTTTCCAGCGGACCGAAAGCAGAGCTGCAGCAGCGTCCCGCACCCGGTCATCGCCCGTCGCCGGGCAGATCTGAAGCGCCTGCGCGCTGTTACGAACATAGCCGTCACCATCCGCCTTTTCCGGGACACCGAAGTTCTTCGGGGCAACATCTGTGGCCCTCTCACCAAAGACTGGACAGGTTGATGTGGCTGGATAAGGGTCACAAGCACCCGCCGCCGCCTTAACGCTAATCTCGTAATCCTCCTTCTTAAGGCCACGGCCCGCAGCCAGGGCGGCAGCATCCGCAGCGCCGAGGGCGCAGTCAAGATCAACCTCGGGGGCTTTGCTAACGTTCTTGGATTTGTCAGGGACGCCAAAGAGCACAGGGAGCAAATTTAAGGTTGATTTACAGGCGATCCCAAGCTCCTGATAAAGTGCTAATGACTCGGGGTGGGTTGATAGGTAGCTTGGCTTTACAGTCGAATCACAGGTTCTAGTTAGCGCCTCCAATATTACTTTCATAGGGAATACTTTAACACTCCAGGGAATCCAGCCAGCCGCGTCTGTACCTGTTATTTTTACGTGGAGGGTAATCTCCTTACCAAACGGAACAGAAAGATTCTTATACTTGTCCCACTCAGTATAAGGAGCTCCATAACCACTGAGCGAGTATAAAAGCTTGTCGTCTATATATACCGACTCCGGAACTCCGCGCGGAATGAAATTTCCCCAGCCGGGGCCAGTAAAACCCCGACCTCCGAGCGGTGCGTCTCCTCCTTCCCAGGAGAGCCAGGCCTCTACCTCACCATGCCCCTCACTCTCACCCGTAATTAAGACCACAATCGGGGTCTGGGTTGAAAGTAAGTTCGCGGCATCTCCAAGAAAATCATCGCATTTCTTGGGGTTTCTCATTTGGTATGGCCCATGACTACGCTCGAAACGATCGGCAAGGTAACAGGTATTCCCAAAAAACTGCCTGCCGACAAACGGATCGTTAAGCGTGAACGTAGCCGTGGCTTCTGAAAATCTGCCTGCCCCGGGCACCGTCGTAATCTTGGCGTGATTGAGTACTAGCTTTAATTCATCGTTGTATGGAACCTTAGTGTCGTATAGGTAAAAAGCCGAAACGTGCTCGGCATCTGGTCCAGAAAAATAAGGCGCTCGTGAGGCAAGCAAATAGTACGGCGCCAAACCCGTCACCGCATACTCAATCGGCTTACCAGCGAAACGCTCCTGCTGATAACTCGCTTCAGCCTGTGCCGGAATAGTCGCACGGATGTCGTTATAGGTGTACTGCGTCATGTTAATCCACTTCCCTATGCCGGAGTAGAAGAAGGTCGGAACTTCGTACTTCACCGGGCGATTAACCTTGTACCAGGTGAAGAGCGGAACGGGAGCAGGTTGGCCGGTGTTGACACATTTTCCATCGGCCGCATACACACAGCGCACGGCCGTCTTTACACCTGCTTCAAGCGCGGTGTGAGCCTGAAAGACGCGGCTCACGGAGAGCGAGCCTAAGACGAATGCCAGGATCGCTGGTAGCACCATGGCGAACTCAAGCGTTGAGAGTCCAAGGTCCGATCTGCGGGAGCGTTGATTCCGAATGCTATAGATCCGTATATTATTGTTCATGCAATTCCTCGCTATTCAAGGTGCGACAGTGCCAGCTCGTCGCCTCAAAGTATAAAACCACTTCAGCTAAAAAGGAAAGTATATTCAACATCCTATTACGGCTCATAGGGCTCCAAGGTAATATCCTTATTTACAAAGATATTGAACCTATAACCGGGTCGAATTTCTAACGTTGGTTGGATATTAAGGTTCTTCTTGGTGATCTCTTGGCCTACCTCGTTGACATTCTTGGCTGCCCCCTGCACCGCAAGCTCGCTAAAGCTTGGGTTAGACGTGGTGTAGTTCCTTCCCTCGGCAACCTGGGCCCCGGCTCCGACAAGCGACCCCAAAACTATGCCGCTAAGAATCTTGGCGTAGTGGTTGTTGACCTGGTCGCTAAGACCGGCGTTTCCCGCCACATCCACCCCGGGCATGCCGCCGATGGCTATGGAGCGTCCGTTGGGCAGGATTAGCCTTGTCCAAACTATGAGCATCCGCTCTTGCCCGTAGGAGATGCGCGCGTCGTACACACCCAGCACCTTCGTCCCCTGCGGCAGCAGCAGACGATGGCCAGTCACGGTGTCATACACGTTCTGCGACACCTGCCCCAAGATCTCACCCGGCAGATCGCTGTTGAGACCCGTTATGAGCAGACCTGGGATAATAGTCCCCGCCAGCAGCGTGTCGGGCGATCGTGGCGAGCTCAGCTCCTCATCCAACTCTGTTTCATCCGTGCGCCGATCATGCAAAAAGGCGAGCTTCTCATCTTGGCGGTTTGCCTCATCACGCGCATTCTCAGCCGGGCGCGGCTGCGCGCCACCAGGAGCAACGCCGCCCATCGAGGGTAATCCCGATATCTTGTTCGGCCTCTCCGAATTGAGATCATCAAACGAGACCTTCGATCTTCGGGCCAGCTCCTGGCGCTGCAGGCGTTCAACCTCCATCTGCTCAAGATAACGCGCCAACTCGCTTTGACCGCTCAGCGCTGGCAGCGCCAGTAACGCCGCCACAGGAGCCGGCTCCCGCTTGGGGCGCTGACTTTGCAGATACGAATCGGCCAGCAGATCCACTACCGGCGGTGGACTGGACGGACGCGAATACGTATTCCCCCCCTTGTCGACTGTCGGAGCCTTGGCACTAAACAGCTGTGAAAAAAGAACGGCGCTCAACACCACAGACCCGAGCGCCGCAATTATAAGCGTGCGTTTATTAAGGGTCAGTGCCGTGGGCAGCGGAGTACTTCGTACGATGGATTGAGTCATAAGCGCCTCATGGTTAGTGCCTGTCCTGCAATTCAATCTTTATTTAGCCGAATAATTCTGCAAAAAACGAGCGATGGACTCGCTTGTTCGAGCGAATCAGCACCTTTTGCTTAACCCCTACCCGTAGCTCGGCCTCGTCAAAGAGGCGATCGACTATGTAAAAGTCGCCCTTGACGCGGTAGTTAACCAGCGTCGAATCGCTATCTTCCGAAATCACAAAGAGCACCGGCGCCTCGGCTACTCGCATGCTCGCCGGCATACGCAGATAGGTCTTTTTGCCATCATCAAAGACTGCCGCCGGCTTCCAGGGGTAGGAATCGCCCTTGACCTTATAGTCAAAGTCAAGCTGCTCCGGAGCAATCTCGATATGCTCCTCACTCTGCCTCTTGCGCAGAAGTTCAGCCATCGCCGCGGCGTTGTTGCCCGGATAGTTCCACGAGATCGCCGGCATATGGAATTCACCGCTTCGCGCGCGCAGGTGATAGACGCGCCGATTCGTGGTCACGATGATGTTGGTCTCAATGTTCTCTTCCAACGGTTTAATAACCAGATGGGTGATCTCGTTCGGTGGTCCGCCGCTCTGCATCGCCGCGATACTCCAGCGCACCGTGTCGCCCGATGTCGGCGCCGAGGTGATAGCTTCACCCGGCTCAAGCTCGATATCGGTGACATGATCGACGCCGGCATGCACCTCATACACATCGCCATCCTTGAAATTGTAGATCGTGCGGCTGCCGCGGATGACAACCCGCTGCGGCTTCTGCGTGGCCAACGCCGTCGTGCGCTCGACCACCGCTTTGGCGTGCAGCGCGTCAACCTCGTCGGCAAGCGAGCGCAAGAGTTCATCGGTGCGTTTTTGCGAGTCCTGAGCGCCCTTGCTCAGCGCCGCGCGAATCGCCGGGGTTAGCTCGGGGGCCGACTCCGTCTTATCGAAGTCATCTCGTGAAGGCATGCTCTCTTCAAGTGCTTGCAGCGTCTTTTGCTCGTCGTCGGCCAAAGCATCCTTGAGTTGATTCTCTTTAGGAGTTGATAGCTGCCCTATCTTGTTCGCCTCCACCGGCTGGGCCCGCGCCACAGCACTCAGCAGAGATCCACTTAGAATAATAACAAACAGACTTCGTCGCATAAAATATCTCCTATCAGACCGACCGTTTTGGGCGGGCACTGAAAGCACCCTAGCACTGCCAAGCTGCCCCAGGTGCAGGCGTTAGGCGCTGATCGAGGAGGTAGCGCCGCGGTGGTTGGTGTTACCGCAGAGGCATAGGAAGCCTCAATTGAGAGCGCAATAAGCACAATACAGGTGCTTGATTGGGAATGGGGGCGAAAAAGTCTAAAAGTCGCCCTTTGAACGCGGAGGATGAGGAGGGAGCGAAGACAGCGGAGGGGAAATTTCCCCTTCGCTGACTCCGCTCCCTCGGCTCGACTGAGCTCGCCGCCGGCCGCGATTCTAAATGCTTTCGCACACCTCGGCCGCAAAGGTAAGCCGAAAATGTGCTGAATGGTTACCGTGCTTTTTACTTCAGGACTTTCTACGTAGGGTATAGATTGTGGGTCTTAATAATATGATTTGCAATCTCGTCTTCTGGGATTTGACTGTTAATTACTTCCACGGCATGCTGCCGTGCAGACCTGACAATCTCCCGATCGATGAGCCTGACATTCAAGAACGATACGTTATCAAGATGCCTTACCTTAGTCGTATCCGGAGTAAGAAATCTCTTCCTGTGTTCGACTTCATCCAACAGTGTTAGTGGAATAAATAGTATGTCATTCATGGGAAGATAATCTGGTAACAACTGAACACCGTCAATAATATAGGGGGCTCCAGTCAGCTTTGCCTTTTCTACAATCGAACTAATGACACCACCGGCGATTGCCGCCTCCTTGTGAAGCTTGTCGATTACCCCTTGTTCGTCTTTGCAATCTTTATAATTTCCCCAATCAGATATTGTCGGATTAGTTTTCTCAATAAAGCTCAGCACCCTTGAGATTACACCTAGGCCAGCACTCTGCTTAATCCTCAATCTCTGGGATAAACTGAATGCGAGAGAGGTTTTCCCCACGCCATACGTCCCCGATACCACGACGATTAACGGGCTATCTAAATCCATAGAGTCTCTCATGTAATGGCACATCTATAAACAAAACTTTTATGCCCAAGTATTTTTCCAATTCCTCAGCAACGAGACTTAAAGGCTGATTTTCTGAGACATAGTGCCCAAGCTCTAGGAGTGTTAATCCCATATCCCTAGCCTTAACGATCATCCCATGCTTAATTTCGCCCGAAATAATCATCTCACACGGAACCTGATCCATTATTTCTTTTTTGAATCCTGAACCTGAAGAGACGAGGATGTTTCTATATTGATGCCTAGATCCCCTCTCGTTATAAACCCGTGCATACCCCCCTCCCAACCTCTTTAGCCTTGAGAGAAGCTGCGCTAACGTATACTTTCCGATGACTTTATAAAATCCGCCATGGACGAGCTCGCCATTATACAAGAAAGTTATAGGCTTCCCCCGAAGCCCGGAGATCTCACAGAGTTTCGCATGAAGACCATTTTCTGAGAAGTTAAGGGGCAGATGACATTTATAAACAGACAATCGGTTTTTGATCTGTCTCAGAATCAATCTCTGATCTTTCTGGCAAATATCAAGGCTATCCGGGGAGTGGAAACACAGCAATGCATCAGCTCGTGCCTTTATGGCTTTTGTTACTGAATTAACGCAGAGGTCCAAGGTAACGGCGAGCCTTGAGATGCCCCTATTTGTCTTGTTACGGTAGATGTAGCCGGAGTTTTCAAAAGGGGCGTTATTAACCCCGATATACTTACCGAAAAGATTCGAGAATGCTTTGTGGGAGATGCTTTTCATATAAGTTTCTTATAAGTATATCCAGCTAGTCCAGGAATCAGTGGTGACCTATCCGAAATACGGGAATTGGAGAGGATGCTCGCCCACGTTGGTAGTAAGGCTGTTCATATGCATATATCTTTCCCTGTACGTCTAGCAATATCCCCGTAGGGAATCGCTCCTGTAACATCAAGCCAATGGCTGCATACAAAGCCATCTGATGTCGCGCCCGCGGAAGGCTAGTATCAAATAAACGAAGTGTACCATTATCCTGAAAGTGAGCAGCTTCCCTATCAAAGTCACACCCGTTTGTTTCATTTACCGCAGCCATGACCGAATCCAAGCTACCAAATATGTCTGATAATCTTCGTGTAGGCACGGCGGTTGACCTGCGTAAATATGAAAAATTTTCTTGCCAACTGCTTTCGTACTTTGAACGTTCGAATCGATAGTCCGTATCGGCAAGAAATACTTCATAGGTATAAGGGACGTTAGGCATGGTAAGTTCGAGTAACCTGGAGATTCTATCAAATTTCAAATATTGACTTTTATCCTTTAGTTTACCATCGATGGTCAGTGCGTTGCTCGCAACAGACACAAACTGGATAGGCGTCTGGTTAACACGGGCGGACATGAACACATTGAGCATTCCTTTAATATTTGCCCAGGAGGTTTGTCTTGGCTCTTCTCTGGAAAGAGCAAACAGAGTCTGACATAAGCGCACATAGTCGAATATTGCCGCAACCTCGTCGGTAGGGACAGAAAATGGTTGTTTTGCACTGCCGACAGCCTTGTATAACCATTTAGACAAAATTCGCAGCTTACGTCTCTCATGTACGTCTCTTGAAATACTGTCAGGGAATCGAGCTTCCCGTCTTAACTGGCTAAATGTCATCATAAATATTCTTTAACTCTCTTGTCGCAATCTCCAAACTCCGAAGACTGAGCCCTACAAACGTATGAGGACACAGAAGCACCAGGTATTCCAGGATAGGACATAGTAGCCTGCTCTGTGAGCTGCATACTTGTGAACCATTGGGCCTCTGTAACGGCCTCTATAAGAGGGAGACCACGAAAAAGAGCCAAGAATAAGCAAGAGGCGAACATGTCTCCAGCTCCGGTAGGATTTGAGGTATTAACTACCTGGGGGCACGGGACATGCGTTATCTTCCCGCTGCTGTAGCAGAGGACCCCGTTGATTCCCTGGGTAACTATAACGTCTTTCTGAGTCCTAGAAAGCCTAGCCGGAAGCGCCATATCCGCTACAATGTCTTCTTCGCTCATCACGATAACTTTGCACGAGGCAAGTTGCTCCACGGGAATTTGCAGTGCTGACGGGATAACACGTCCGCTAATAGTCCAAGACCGTAGCCACCCCTGGATAGTTGCGACCAGGAAAACTTCACTAGGTAGGGCCTGTCCGGAAAGACCCTGTTTTCGAAAAGCTACTTTTCTGGAGAACGAAAAGCGGCAAGAAATTAATAAATTGCCTCCAGCAGGACAAAGCTGACGGCAGGCGCCGCCGCCGCCGTCAGTTTTCCAGATGAATTGATACACGACCGCCGTGAGTCAGCGA
>CAIXSY010000151.1 GCA_903922175.1 uncultured delta proteobacterium
CTAGCCGCCTCTTCTCACAGACTCTCAATTGCCCTATTCATTCCTGAATGTCAGCGCGTTTCTTCAAAAACACCCCTGTTCGGTAAGGGGCGAGCTTAGCTCGCCTTTTCTCACTTCGTGAGAAAAGGCGGCTAGTTACATCGACCAGGACCACGACCGTTCGACAAGCTCACGACAGGCCAGGAGCACGCGCACGATATTCTTTACCCAGACTTGTAGTTACCGTTTTACAGCCTAACCCGCTGATACCACAGGATCTCATGCCCTATTCTGGTATTGCTGCAGTATTCTAGCCGGTCTAGCGTATGGTTATGCAGAAAGGCATGCTGTCGGCCGATAGTTTTGTGTATCTAGGGAAGCATTCGTGACATGAGCACCTCTACCAAAAATAGTCTACCACCTAAGTTTGATTTCGACCTGCTCGTGATCGGTTGTGGTCCCGCAGGACAGCGCGCTGCCGTGCAAGCTGCCAAACTTAAGAAAAGAGTCGCCATTGTTGATAAGCGTGAGGTTGTCGGTGGTGTCTGCGTAAATACAGGCACCGTTCCCAGCAAGTCGTTTCGCGAGGCGGTTCTCTTCCTCTCGGGATTTCGGCAGCGGCATATCTACGGCTCGGGATACAAAGTCAAATCTGATATTGAAATGGGTGATCTTACTTTTCGCTGCGATCGTCTCGTGCAGACCGAGATTGAAGTTATTAAGAATCAGCTAAGCCGTAATAATGTGGAGCTGATCCAAGGCCATGCACGCTTTGTTGATGGGCACACTTTGGAAATTACCTCGGCTACTGGCGGCGTTACAAAGAAAAGCGCCGAGAGGATCGTGATTGCGGTTGGCGCCAAGCCGGTGCGCATTCCCAAAGCAGCTGTTGACGGGAAGATGATATTCGACAGCGAGAATATTTTAAGTCTACGGAAGATCCCGCGTTCGATGGTTGTCGTTGGTGCGGGGGTATTGGGAACAGAGTATGGCTCGATATTCGGGGCTCTTGGGGTGCACGTTACGTTGGTTGACAAGCTCAAGAAGCCACTGGGGTTTCTTGACGAAGACATTATCGAGAACCTGCATTATCAGCTACGCGGTGGGGGATTGACGCTTCGTTTTGGTGAAGAGGCGAGCGCGTGCCGTGTGGATGGCGATAGTGTGCTTGTTGATATTAAGGGCGGCAAGGTCATTGAGGCCGATTGTGCGCTCTTCGCCATTGGGCGCCAGAGTGCGACGGAGGACTTGGGATTAGATCGGATCGGGATCGAGCCAACGTCACGTGGTAAGATTGCGATCAATGAACATCAGCAAACCGCGATGTCGAGTGTTTATGCTGCTGGCGATGTCGTCGGTTTTCCCGCACTGGCATCAGTCGCTGCTATGCAAGGGCGCCGCGCGGCGCGCCACGCATTCGGAGCAGACGTCGAAGGACCTGATTACCCCTGTCCTTATGGTCTGTACAGCATCCCCGAGATCTCCCATGTTGGACTTACGGAGAAGGAGGCAGCCAAGGATAAAATCCCCTATGAGATCGGGGTGGCGCGTTACCGTGAGATAACGCATGGACATATTCTTGGCGATGAGAGTGGGATGCTCAAGCTCCTGTTCCGACAAGATACGCGCAAACTCTTGGGCGTGCATGTTATCGGTGAGTTGGCTACGGAGATTGTTCACCTCGGACAGGCTGTTTTGGCGCACGGCGGAAGTATCGACTATCTGGCCAATGCAGTTTTTAACTACCCAACTTTATCCGAGTGCTATAAAGTCGCCGCACTTGACGGCATAAACAAGCTAAAGCGTGCTAAAGAAGCTACACCTAGTGGCGTGGCGGGTAAGGGTGTTTAGGAGAGATTCGCTCGTGGAGCGACTCCGTTTTCTAGTGTAACGTATGAGTGACAACGAAAAAGTAACCACTGAGTATAAGGCGCTCACCATCAATCTAGATCAGAGCATCTATGGAACGTTCGCTGAGATCGGCGCGGGCCAGGAGGTCGCCCGCCAGTTTTTTCGAGTAGGCGGCGCTGCCGGAACGGTGGCCAAATCGATCTCCGCCTATGACATGACCTTTAGTGATGCAATTTACGGCAAGGCCGATCGCTATGTTTCGCGTATGCGCCTCTTGAGTATGCTTGACCATGAGTATGCGCTGCTGCATGAGCGTCTTCAGAGTTTGCGAGGCGAGCGCACTCGCTTCTTCGTCTTTGCCGATACCGTTGCGGCGCGCAGCTTCAAGGGGACGAATGAGTGCCATGGGTGGATGGGGGTCCGTTTTCAGCTTGCCCCGGAGTCCGTGGCGCATGACATCCTCGTCCATGTGCGCATGAAGGATCGCGAAAATGTCCAGCAGCAGCAGGCGCTCGGCGTGTTCGGCGTTAATCTCATGTTCGGAGCTTTTTATCACGCAGGTGATCGCGACGCATTCGTGCGTGGTTTGCTAGACCAGCTGAGCATCGAGCGCATCGAGGTTGATATGATGGAGTGGCGCGGTCCCTCTTTTGAAGGGGTCGACAACCGGTTGACGAGCATGAAGCTCATCCAGTATCAGTTGACCCATGCCGTCATGCTTGGTCCGAATAAGGAGGTGCTGCAACCCTCAGAGGTGCTCTATAAGAAGCCCGTGCTTATTCAGCGTGGAACATTTCGCCCTGTAACTCACGTTAATATAGATATGCAGAGCTGTGCCCTGAGGCAGTTTAAGAAGGAGTCGTCGTTGCAGGGGCTGGAGCCAATCGTTCTGATGGAGCTCTCCTTTAAAAACCTGATTGCCAAGGGCGAGCTTCAACCAGACGACTTTATAGCTCGTGCCGATATGTTGTCCGCACTCGGCTATCGTGTGCTTATCTCCGACTATCCCGAGTATTTCCGCCTGGCTTCCTACGTGCGTCGTTACACGAGTGAAATGCTTGGCATCGTCATGGGGATTAACAGCCTGCTGCAGATCTTCGATGAGAAGTACTATCAGGATCTCGAAGGCGGGATCTTGGAGTCCTTTGGCAGGCTTTTTAGGCACCAGACTAAGCTGTATGTATATCCGATGTCAGGAGCGGTTCTCCGGCGATATGTTCAGGGCACGAATTTACAAACCATCATTCCCACTCCCACCGAACTGGAGTTTATCTCAGTTGAGAATGCACCGGTGCCGGATAGTATGGAGCATCTCTACTTACATCTTGTGGCAGTTGGTTGGATTGAATCACTAACGGGATACAATGCCGATATGATGGGCATTAGTTCGCGCGATGCGTTGGATCGCTTTTTAGCTAACGATCCCACCTGGGAGCAGTTGGTACCGGAGGCGGCGGCGCGCGTGATTAAGGAGCGGAGGATACTTCGATAGTTCCTGGTCTGGCGGCCAGGAACTGGCAGGTGACGGCGTGCGGCCTTGTGTCTCTGCTCAATAACCCCGCTAACTTAATAATTCGCGGTAGCTTGTTACGTCGCGGCTGCGATTTCCATTTTTGCTGGTAAGGTTAAGTTACATTGAGTTAATGAGTAGTTATCCGTCTGCATGTGTAACTAGCTGAAATTACTAAGTAGTCGCCCACGGTCGAGACTCTGTTATATTTTAATTGGTACAGCACGGCAAAATATTAATTTTTTTTAAATAGATACGACTTAATAGTCACTTTTAACATCTTGATAATAGGTGACTATGTGGTAAAAAGATCAATAATTTCTGATTCGTAAGAGGGGGAACCCGTGAATAAGTCTGAACTTATCGAAAAATTGGCCGAAAAGTGTGGAATTAACGTGCTCCAGTCCGAGGAGATCGTAAACCTTACCTACAAAAAGATGAAGGATACGATGGTCGGCGGTGGGAGGATTGAGATCCGTGGCTTTGGGAGCTTTGTGGTCAAGGACTACCATGCCTATCAAGGGCGTAATCCTAAGACCGGAGAGAAGATCTCTGTGCCACCGAAGAAGCTTCCGTTCTTCAAGGTTGGTAAGGAGCTTAAGGAAAGGATTGATAGCATCCCGGATCCTCAGGTACCAGCTGCGGCATAGGCTAGCTGCGTTGTCTCTGTGCTGCTGTTTACGAAGCGTAATTGCTACCTTAGTGTGGGCCGTGCCGATGGCTCTCCTCAGGGAGGATATTCGGTTTTGGAGATTGTAATGTATGTCTATTGATTGGTTGCTAGACCTTGAGCGAGCGGTAGATGGGGGGCGTGAGGTTTACGCTGCTCCTGGTGTTGGTAAAAACCAGTGGGTTATTTCCAAAACCCCAGAGGATCTGCGCAAAATAGCGCAGCGCGCCGCCGATCTTAAAAAAATGCAAGTCACTATCGTGCGCTTAGTTCCCAAAATGGATGCCGTGGCAGGGGACCTTTATCTGGTTCCGGTTCGGATTGCGGATCCAGGGCCGCGCGGTGAGCCGCAGATCGAGTGGAAGCCGTTTGAGACGCGTGAGGCGGCGGAGAATATGCGTGACGTTCGTCATGGCCCGTCACCGTTTTTCGGTATGCAGGTAGTTTCCACTGTGGATCCAATAGCATCTGGGGGCACCACGCCTCAGGGTGGTGGACAGCCGCGTTTTAGCTAAAAACGGCTTCATCTTATTCTTATGTCAGACTCCTCTGTCGTGAAATTTCCGGTGCGTGTGCAGGTCGGGGAGCTTCTTTCTGGTCGCTATCCCAACGTAATGGCGGGTGAGCGTCCTTCCTCCTGGGACGAGCGTGTCTCAGGTGTAGATCTCGTTCGCGAGCTTGACGGCAGGGTCTTGAAGCTTCTCAGTGACGGGCAGCAGCCAACTCCGCGTAAAGGCTGGGTGCTGATGTTGACCAGCGGGAGTACCGATGATGGGTATCGTTGGACGCTCTATGGCATGCCTCGCTAACAGCACACGGCGCTCTCCTAAGAAAATTCTTACCTACGTCATTCTTGCCGCCGTCGTCTGCGCACTGGCCGCTCTTCTAGCTTCAGAGACGGCAACGATAGACTACATTCAGTATTGGGCCGGTGCGAAGATCTTTGTTGGGCATGGTAACCCATTCGATGTGGCACAGATTCGTGCTGTTGAAGCCGAGGTGTGGGGTAACCAGCCACTTCCTATCCTGCTGTGGAATACGCCACTTATCTTTCCCTTTATTGCGCCGCTTGCGGCATTTGACTACCATCTTGGTCGTTTGCTCTGGCTCTTCTTCCAGGTCGGCTGCGCAGTGGCGGGTCTGCGCTGCGTGTATCTCATGTGGCGTGCCATCGGTAAGCAGGGGGCGCTGCGGCAAAAGCCGGTATTTTTCTTTCTTGTCACGTTCTATCCCGGGTTACTCTCTCTACATGATGGGCAGGTATCCCCTCTGTTGCTGGCTGGATTCTGTGGTTATCTCTACTGGGCATATGGGCCAAAGCCCCGTCCGTTTATTGCGGGGCTATTGCTCTCGATCACCTTGCTCAAGCCGCATCTTCTCTACCTCGTTTATCTGCATGCCCTCTTTGTTGCTTGGCAGACCAAGAGTGTGCGTGCCTTGGCTGGGTTAGTCGTAGGAGCACTTGTGCTTGGAACCCTACCACTGCTGTATCATGCGCAGATCTGGAGCTACTACACCGAGGTGATGCGCAACCCGCCATTATACTGGCAGACCCCAACTCTCGGCAGCTACTTACAGGGGCTGGTAGGTCAGCCAATTGCGTGGGTCAGGGCCTTGCCCGCGCTGCTTATCGGCCTATGTGCTGCCTTTGTCATGGCACGATGCAAACAATCTTCCATCCATACGCTGCTGTACACCCTCGTCCCATTATCGCTGCTCAGCTCACCGTACGGTTGGGTCTTCGATCAGATGCTTCTTCTGCCAACCGCAGCTTACGTTGCTTGTGAGCTTAAGGGCAGGTGGCGTCTGTGGTGTATGGTGTGCCTCAATTTTCTGATGCTCTGCTTTCCTGCACACTTTGGGCAGCAGGCTTTTATCTGGTATAGCGCTGGTTTTTTGCTGCTCGTGGTTCGGCTACCCAACCGGCAAGATCTGCGTCACCGGCTGCTGTGCAAAGAGAGCTGAAAGATCTTCGCCGTGCTTTGCGTAGATCTCACGCGTGATCGAGATGTCACACAGGTAGTGTCGCCCGACGCAATCTCGTCCCGGATTTAGTCCTGCATAGGGGGCACCGAGGGAAAGGGTGGATGAGGCGAACAGTGCTGCTGGCCCATGCGCACCGTTTTCGAGATCAACCCCGAGTGGGGCTTCAATCGCATGTACCGGTGTCTGCTGTTCGTTCAGCATGGTCACGCAACCGGCAATTACCGGGTCGGCCAGAGACAGACCAAACAACCCGAAGATGACATTGTGCGAGGCGGAAATAATGGCGTGCGCCGCTGATCCGGTGTGAGACTCGCGGCACCACTCGATCGGTACGCCCATGTGAGAGAGGGGAGTTAGTTGCCGTTTTGTCTCTGGGCCGGCGATGGTTGGATCGAAGACGAGCAATGCGCTGCCGTCTGCTCCGGCGTTAACGAGGTGGCGCATCGTGGCCAGGGCGACAGCGCCAGCTAATGAATCTCCAACGAGCGCACATACCTTACCTCCAGTAGCGGAGAGGCCCAGAGCATAGCGCACGACCATGGCCATGCTGTAAGAAGCGGCCTCTGCTATCTGGGTTGGCTCAATTCCTAGTTCCGCTAGATCCTGGTGCATCGCCGAGAGCGAGGCGGGTGAAAATCCGCCAAGCTCGATCCCATTCTTTGTCTTGAAGGTATAAGTACTCATGTTGGTTGCTCACTCAGTATCTGCTCAATAACTCCGGGCGGCCTAATAATTCGTGAGCGTGGACGTGCTCGTGGTCGAAGAGTGTGCCGAATCGGCTAGCCGCCCCTTCTCACAGACTCTCAATTACCCTATTCATTCCTGAAAGTCAGCGCGTTTCTTCAAAAACACCCCTGTTCGGTAAGGGGCGAGCTTAGCTCGCCTTTTCTCACTTGGTGAGAAAAGGCGGCTAGTTACATCGACCAGGACCACGACCGTTCGACAAGCTCACGACAGGCCAGGAGCACGTTCACGTTTCTCCTACCCACACTTATTGAGCAATTACTGCTCATCTTCATAACCATCTGAAAACATTGACAGAAAGGTATTTAGTTCACGTCGCTAACTTAACTTGCCCCAGAAGCTACAATCTTTTGATTAAACTGTCGATTCCTCTGATGATTATGACGAGGGGAGGTTTCACTATGAGCACCGAGCCAACGACTATAACAGCTCCGGGGACGTCGATACTGATCGTTGATGACAATCCGCAGTTCTCTGGACTTTTGCAGAGAATTCTCAAGGCGGGGTTTGGTTATCAAGATGTGACCGCGGTGGCGTCAACCCAAGCGGCTTATGAGCTAATCACCCATGACCCGGAACGTTTCAAGATGCTGTTTGTTGACTACCACTTTCCCGAGGGAACCACGGGTGGTGAATTGCTCCAACAGCTTCAATCCCACGCCCTTCTGGGCAACAAAATTGCTTTCTTAATCACCTCGGAGCCAACCCCCGACAATCAGAAGGAAGCACAGCGCGCAGGCGCAAAGGGTGTTGTGGCCAAGCCCTTTGACCGCGATAAGATCCGCTCCCAGTTGGAGAAGGTCGAGCGTGCTTTGCAGCTTGAGCAGGGGGAGCACTTCTAGCGCTGCGCGCTAGATTCCTTGCCCAGAAATTCCATTTTTCATGAGACATCTCTGCGCAAAATCGTTATAACGGGAAGTATGAGCGTCGTATTTAGGAGGGACGGTGAGCTTAGCAGACTTTAGACGTGAGATGTTCAGCCATCCGACAGGAGCTGACAGCGGCGTCAACGCAGGCGCGGCGACTCACCGGTCGATCCCAGGGAAGGCCCAAGAATTAGTTGGAAGCATAGAGGGGTGCAAGGTAGATAAAATCCTTCAGCGTAACCTCATTTTTCTATTTGAGAATAACCTTTATCGCAATGTGGAGTCTACGCAGGGCAAACCGATCTACATTCAGCTAAATAGCGATGGATTGTTCGAACGGGTAATTATTGGAGATCGTTCCGCAGAGGGTTCGGCGGTCATACGCCTCACCCCTCTTGATTCAAAGACCATTAATCTCTGCGGGTTTGATGCAGAGCTTCCTGGTAGTCGCCCTCCCACTGCCGAGGCGATCATCACTGCGGCAGGATTGAATGTAGCAAGAGAGAGCTTAGTACTTTTCGCACAGGCGTTGGGATGTGTATTTAGGATTCAGGATGCACAATTCTTATGCCCTAATCCGCCGCCGGATGATGCAGGCCAAGCCCCTAGGTCCTCACCGTTTAGTTCTGCCAAGCTTCTGATCACCAGATTTCGGGAACTTGCCGTTGATGCATGTGGTAGGGATCCACCAGAGCTATTTCTAAGCGTGAACGACTCGGGTGATATACAGGAAATAACACTCAATGCGCCTTCGCCGAAGGAAAAGATGCATCATGTAAGAGTTGTTTTCTCAAAAAACCGGGGTGATGACGTAGATCTATCGCCGGAGGAGGTTAAGTTCCATTTTAGGGTTGTCATTCCAGAAACTCTGATACCCGCAGCTTGCACGTGCCTTCGCGATGCTATTAGTGCCTTTGGGATGCGCTTCCCCGATACATATAATTTCCGATTTAATGCTACGCCATACTTACAGCCCGAGCAGACATTGAGCCCTAATGGTAGAAGACCCGCCCGATTTACGGAGCCCTTGCGGGATGGAATGCTTTTGCAGCTCGGCCATAGTCTGCACGAAGTGCAATTGAGGTTTACAAATAGGCATGGGTTAGGTGCTCTGGGGATAACGAATGCTGTCGAACGCCCGAGCGGGTGGTGGCTGGTGAATATGAGAGAGCCGCGTAGGTTGCACAGTCCTCTACCCCTGACCGAAACTTTCGGCCTGCATAGTACTCCCCCAGGAGCTCCGCCTGTAGATTTTCTAACTACTGAGATGGCTTCATCGCTGTCTCCAAAAATATTACAAGGTCTGGGCGAATACGGACCGGATGCGATTAAACGCCATCTAGCAGCGTGTAGCCAAAGCACAACCAGAATCAGTGAAAGTGTCGGGCTATATGCAATTGAGCAGGGGGCCGGTGTTCCGGTGAATGTTTTTGTAGGGTTGCAAGGTGTCGCCGTGGCAGGAGATGAGCCAGGCCAGAATATATTAGTAATCATTTCATCGGGTAAGCAACAAGTTTATACCCTCACGGTTCCGTCCCGAGTTGTCACCCCAGCTAAGAATGCCGAAAATGACACGGTCGTAATCAAGTTTCCTTAAAAATATCGGTACAAGGTAAGAGGCACTTCGGGCCATTCATTGCGGCACTTTGAATCTTCCATTAAGGGGAGAATCATGCCAACTCGAAGCTTCGCGCTTAAGTTCTCAGCCAAGGATAAATGGGGGAGGGGGAATAAACAAAAAACGAGCCAAACACATTTGAAATTTTGGAAATCCCAATAGCTTCTGATGAGATACGAGCATTCAATACATTTTGGACAAACCTTCCTACTTCGCCTTGCCACGCGGCAAGTGCTACGTAGGACAAGTCGGTTTGACTCTGTTTCTTTAAATGTGTTTGGCTATGTTGTCCCTTCCTACTACGCCCTGCCTTCCTCCTTCGCTCGGCCTTGCGGCCGAAGCTACGGCGGACAGGCGCGGCAGGTGCTTCGTAGGACATGCCGGGGGTAGAAACTTCTTGCCCACTTATTTGTTCGACTGCTTTTGTGCAACAAATGGGCAAGAAGTTTCTACAAGTGGGCTGATTATCCAAATTTTTATTGTTCTCATGATAGGTTATAGTAGCAGAAAGGTCCGTCAATAGAGAGAGAAAGGGGCACTTTTGGTGGGGCCGGTTTAAAAGGGTGACAGAGAGATCCAAGGCGCTCGCCTTGCTTCCTCCCCTCAGAGTGCTTATTATTACCCCTCTTTAAAGTTGGAAAGTGGAGATCGTGGTGTATGAAGCAAAAACCATCAATCGTTATCGCCGGTGCGACCGGACTCGTTGGGAATGAGCTCGTTGTTTTAATTGATGAGCTCAAGCTCGCCCACAGCGATATCAAGCTGCTGGCTTCCGAAGATTCCGTAGGGGAGTTCTACAAGGTGGCCGATGATCGGGTTGCGGTCGAGAAGCTGCGAGAGGAGGCTTTGAGCGGAGCCGATCTCGTTTTTTTGGCTTTACCTCCTGGGCTTGCAGCGCGCTATGCTGCGGTGGCGCGTGAGGCTGGAGCGGTGGTGATCGATACCTCAAGCCAATTTAGACTCGATCCGTCGGTTCCGTTGATTGTTGCCGAGATCAATGCTTCGACGTTAACCCCGAATGATCACCTGATCGCCAATCCGAGCGGAACGGTGCTTGCCCTTTGCAGTGTTCTCAACGTCGTTAGACGGGCAGCGCCGCTTAAACGTGCGGTAATTTCGACCTACCAGGCCTGTGCCGGTGCAGGAAAGGTGGCCCTTGATGAGTTGTATGAGCAGACACTCGCCGTCTTTAACCAGAAAGACGTGCCGCATGAAGCCTTTCAACATCAGATCGCCTTCAACACGATCCCACAGATTGACCTTGTGCAGGAGAGTGGCAACACGCGAGAGGAGCTGCGTCTGGTGGAGGAAACGCGACGTATCCTGGATATGCCCAAGCTCGGCATAACGGCGACCGCAGTGCGTATCCCCGTTTTCCATGGTGATGCCTTGTCGCTCAATCTTGAGCTTGGGGCAGCGTTGCCTCCGGCTGCACTTATCGAAATGCTCTCAGCTCAGCCGGGAATTCAGGTTTATGCCGAGCCGGATCAGTTTCCCATGCCGATAGATGTTGTTAATACCGATGAGATCCATGTTGGCAGGATCCGCCAGGATAGCTCGGTTCCCTATGGGCTTAATCTCTGGATTGTGGTCGATAGCCTGCGTCGTGGTACGGCGCTTAATGCTTTACGTATCGCCCAGCACCTAATCGGGATTCCCCGTGCCTAACATCCTGCTCGTGCTTGAGTACAACGGCTCCCGGTTTAATGGCTGGCAGAAGCAGCCGCGTGGCACTCGTACCATACAAGAGGAGCTACACAAGGCGCTGGAGCGGATTGTGCGCGAGAAGATTCGAGTAGTACACGTTTCTGGGCGCACGGATGCCGGGGTGCATGCGCGCGCCCAGGTTGCCAACTTCGAGGTCAGCAAGGTTCCTGATCTGCGCCGCCTGGCCCATTCGGTGAGCTCATTTTTGCGTGGCGAGGTGGCGGTGCTGCGCGCCTTTGAGGTGCCTGAGAGCTTTCATGCGGGGGACAGCGCGCTGCGCAAATGTTACGCCTATACGATTTTACATCGCGATACTCCGGCAGTTCTTGATTGGGGCAGGGTCTGGCATCTTCACGGAAGGCTCGATCTCGATCTCATGCAGCGCGAGGCGGCTGTGCTTCTCGGTGTACATGATTTTTCAAGCTTTCGTAGTAGTGACTGTAGCCGCAAAACCTCAGTCCGCGAAATCTATCGCAGCGAGGTCGTGCGCGAAGGGGAGTACCTCAAGTATTACGTCGTGGGCAGCGGGTTCCTAAAACAGATGGTACGAAATCTCGTTGGCACGCTCGTCGATCGTGCGCGTGGTCGACTTACCCGTTCGATGGCCGAGATTCTTGAGCTTCGCGATCGGCGTATGGCCGGCGTCGCCGCCCCGGCCTGTGGCTTGTGTCTTGAATGGGTCGAGTATCCACCGGAGATTATGCGGCTGTTGCAGGGGGAGGAGCGCGCTAACGCGCGCTCCTAGCCCACCTTCGGTGCGAGAACTTCTGCGCAAACACTATGCAGGCAGGTAGCGACTAGGCCCTCGAATGCCGCTTGGTATAAAGAAAAATGGCTCTTCGGGCAAAAGTGTGGTAAATAACCGCCGCCAGGTGGGATAATAAGCCGAGATGTATAGCGATTCTTTGTATTTCCCGTGCACCTGCACCTGCACCTGCACGTAAACGTTCCCGTTCCCGTCACACAATTTCTAGCGCATTTCCCCGATATACTTAGTGCGATTGATTACAAAAAACTTGAAGTGTATCCCTTGTCTCTGCAGTTTATTGCAGCACCATCGTCGTATCGAGGTATGCCCAACGCAGGGCTCGTAAGATCGGGAGCGGGAACGTTTACGTGCAGGTGCAGGTGCACGGGCCACCCGGGGTTTTTGAGAAGTTACGTAAATCTTATCTAACCTATGGATTACGTGCTATAAGATTCAATGTGAGCTTGAGCGAATATAGTTTGACTGCGTTAGCCAAGATATAAACATGCCACTCGAAGAGCAAAAGGACGCCAATAATCATCTAACATCCCAGCTGCGCCTATCGCCTACTCGCCACAACCACATCTTCCTCGATGGCGACAACTTCCTTTGGCAGGGGACGTTTGCAATGTATGGGCGCATGTATGGGGAATTGCTCGCTCTTATGGCGGGGCGGCGCGGAGATTCAGTGTTGGAGAAGGCTGGCCACGAGTTGTTTCTTCAAACATTGCATCTCTCCGATAGGGACCGTTTCACGGTCTGGAGCAACGCGGTTCGCGAACGAGGGTTAACCTGTAATTTCGGGCAAGATGAGTTCGTTGCCGAGATCTGTCAGTATTTCAAGGCAAACTTTCGACACGAGTTGGTCCCAGCAGAGGGGGCGAACGAGTTGCTCGATCTCCTATCGTCTTTTCGTGGGCAGAGGTTTTCCATCTCTGTCCACCTCCTCAGTCTCAATATGGAGTTCGTGCTGCCATTGATCGTCGATCAATTCGGATGGCGTAAGCATTTCAATGGAGAGCTGCTCGGGGCGCCATTTCTTTCAACGGCTACGCGAAAGACTAAGGCCGAGCAAGCATCGGCTCGATTGGGGGCAGACACGGGGCTGGTCATCGTGGCAGGGGACAGTAAGGGCGACGTGGCGGCGGGGAACACGCTTGCTTCTAAGGGGTTCTCTGTTTTGACCCTGGCTGCGGCTACGGGAACTCACACGCTGGCCGAGCTTCGTTCGGAAAACGCGGCGGTGGTCGTTGAGTCGTTAAGAGACCTCGTGCCGATTGTCCGGCAGCTCATCTAGGGAACAGGTCTAACGAGGCTTGATCTGTAATCTGCTTTCAGAGATCTGCTTTCAGAGATCTGCTTTCCGCTGACTGCATCTGATGCAGCTGCAGCTTTCGGCCGCAGCCCACGGCCTTAGCCGTAACTCCTGATGAGGCAGTAGACATTAGCTGCTAGAACGTCAGCTAGCTTGATGGCATCAGCATTCGGCTCAGGGCTAATGTCCAGAATAGCCTGACACTCTCTGACCGACCCAAAGGCC
>CAIXSY010000152.1 GCA_903922175.1 uncultured delta proteobacterium
CACCACGCTACAGCATCTTACAGCTATTGATAACTCCACAAAAAGGGTAGACCAAGCGCGCTGCTCTAAAAAAAATGCCCCCGAAGATTACTCTTCGGGGGCATCTCTAAAGAAAACTACTCTTTATAAACGAAGACTATCTCCTCTTCGCAGCAGTCTTGCGGGTAGTCTTTTTGGAGGTCTTCTTAGCGGTTTTCTTCTTAGTTGCCATCTTCATTTTCTCCTAAATAAGCAGAAAGTAACTCTTTCTGCCGATATATTCGCATTATTGCGTTTCACGGCCAAAGAAATCTCTATCAATCGCAGACTTTCAGAGGCACGTCAGTGTGAGCAACAAAAAGTTTCGTGTGCTATCACGAAGAGCAGAGACTCTACACTTTTTGTCACGCTGAAAAAAGGTTCGCACGATGTGCTTACTCTTCTTCAGTGTTCCACTTGTTGCAGATTGCCATCATCGGCAACGATTAGCAAGTAATAATTTGATGTCTCGCCACGCAGAACGATTCGCGAAAGGATCTGTGCGTCGTGAGCGTGAGAGATCGCTGCAGTGACTCGATGCTACTCATGCGTAAATCTTTCGCTTAGATCTCATCTTCACAAAAGATCTGCGGCCCAGATCCATAGACACTTACTATTTGGTTGTAACCGCTAGGCCACGCTGTGAACCATGTGCTAATAATCACCGTGTTGACGTTACGTTTCCGTGGTGGAGGGGGGGCTAGCGTCGCGGAAGTACACCGGGGTAGCGAGGAAATCAGAGGGAAAATGCCCATCTGCTAACCGCTATTTATCCTCACACCTCTGCGATTTTACCCGCTTTTGTGCACATCTAGTGCTATAACGTGCCTGGCAAGGAAAGTGCGCAATAGTTGCCCTAAAATTGTGCTTAACTAACTTTGATTACTAGCCGATCTTACTATTTAACTAAGATGGAAGAGCAGAACTCAACTACTATCCTCAATACCGCCGAGAGCCTCCAGGTGGCGCGTGCTTATGCCTCACTGATCGGAGAGATTCCTAGTTCATTTTCGACGACATTGCGCACGCTGATTGCGGATGAGGAGAAAAATGGCGGCAAGCTTTCCAGTAATGGGAGGTTTTTAGCTCTTCGCTTGCTTAAGAGCCGAGGGGTTCTCGCCCCCACGTACTATGCGGCCCTGACCTTCCGGTCGGCGCAGCTTTCTGCCCTTGGCGGGGCATCTCTTGAAAATCTTCTGCGAGTCTTCTCCCCCATGGACTTAGCCGGGATGATCGGACTTCTTTACTTTTATCGTAGGGTTAAGAATTTCACCTCGCAACTCGTATGGGACGATGTGCGCCCGGGGATACTCTCTGCGGTAGAGGCAGGTGGACATATTGGCTCGGCCATGTCGAGAATCGGCATGGCGATGGGGACCTGCGTTGGCGGACTAGGCCTGCTCAGCCTTTGCCTGTTTCAAAAGCAGGACGAAAAGGCATTCAAAGAATATCGTCGGTACTTGAGATCGGCGAAGCTGCCGTTTGACCTCAGCCTGGAGATGTCGACGTGGGGATGTACGCGGTTCAATGTTAGCGCCGTTTTGATGCAGCTTCTTGGATTCGGTGTCCCCGTGGCTAGTGCCTATTCTCAGGGGCTCACTTGCACAAATCCACTTGGACAGGGACTAACACCAGAGGCCTACCGCTTCAAAATCACCTCGCTTTGGCTCGATTCTCTCCTTTGCAGCGGAGAGATCCCTAATATCGCCCACAAGGGGGAATATTACCCTACCAAGGCAGCATCGTTGATCTTGTTGCAGGATGTTGGGACCATCAAACAGCAAGGTAGTCGCTACAGCTTTCTTGATAAGACCAAAGACGACGTCAGTCCCGAAAAGACACCACAACTCTTTGGTGGCGCGTCTGTTCCAAGTAAAGAAGCCGAGGTCGCCTCTGACCTTGCGCAGCAGATTAAGGACGACGAGATAGAAAAGATTTAGATTACTGCCCTAGCGACTGCATCAGCGCGCTGCAGTATCGGCTCAAGCGCGAGTTCGAAACCTGGGTTGGCTTTTTTAAGCGGCTTTGTAATACAGCCGCTATGCGCACAGTCCCTTTGGCTTGCCCAACACTAATGGTCAGTTTTTTGAATATCGGTGAGATCTTCGGCAGTGTTCCATGAATCGTGGCAGAGCCAGCGGTAATCGCCGTGTAGATGGGGCTGGGGCAGGTGCGACGGTCAAAGGCGGCGCGGACCTCTGCGGTGCCACTTCCTGTACCGCTGACATCTATCTGTAGGCGCTTGCCTGAGGCCACGGAGCGCTTTAAGCGTGCGCTACTTACCCCGTAGACCTTGACTGAGTGTACCAGTAGCTCTTGCGGCGCTGAGCTCGAGCAGTAGGGCGTAAAGCGAACCCCTGACCCGCTCTTCACCATCGCTGAATTATAGGCGTAGGTCACCGCGCTGGCTGACGTGGGGCCGGTAAGCCCGACGGTTGAGGCTTGTTGTAGGGCAGTTTGAACGTCGTGGTCGCTGAACACTAAAAAGTCTTCGATGTGGCCGTCGGCATAAATCGTTAGGCGTGCCTCAACATCGCCGCCGCTGGGCATGGAGAAATGCTTTACCTTCCATAAGATAGTGACATGATCGGCGCTCGTGGCAACGCGTACACCATAGGGATCGGCATTCGCGGTAAGGTCAGCGTGAAGTGCTGCGATTGCGTTATGCGGCGCGCTGGGCTGATTGTTGTAGTCCAACGCGACTGGAGCGCTCTTCGTGTAGACGACGCCATTTGGCGAGAGATACAGAGTGTTAACGAGAGTGCCGTGGAATGGAAACTGGAACGGTAGCGCGAGCGTGTAAAAGCTACCCTCATCCGCCTGGATCACAATCGGTGCCGCATCCGCGCTATTGTCTGGAGCATAGGATATCTCTTCCATGCTGTACTGACACACGCTTGGCTCTGGAGTCGCAGGCACGGGCAATGTCTGGCTCCTGAGCATTCGCGCCACATTGGCTTTTCTGCTCGTTCTCACCACCCCATTTAGGCTGCCCAGGTCTGAACCGGATTCATATAGCCGTGTAATTGCCTGACTATAGGTTAGCGCTGGCTCAGATGCGAAGAGCAGGGCCAATGCTCCGGTGATATGCGGGGTCGCCATCGAGGTGCCCGAATAGTAGGCATAGCGGTTTCCCGGGATAGTGCTGAGAATGTTTACCCCAGGAGCCGCTATCCCAACGGTTGTGGCCCCGTAATTGGAGAAACTAGCTAGATTTTGGTTGACGTCAATAGCAGCTACAGAAACGACATTCTCAACCTCGTAGCCAGCTGGGTAGCTCGGAGAAGAATCGTTGTCATTCGACTCGTTGCCCGCAGCAGCGGCAAAGATGATTCCAGCGTCTCGCGCGTGCGCGATGGCACTTTCGAGCGCTGCTGAATACCCTCCTCCGCCCCAAGAATTATTGGCAACGCGGATATTAATCCCCCGATTTTTCATTAAGACCATGTAGTTTATCGCTGTTATGGCATCGGACAGTGAACCTGAGCCGTTTTTATCGAGAAACTTAAGTGCCATGATCTTCACCTGCCAGTTGACGCCGACCACGCCGATACTGTTGTTACCGATAGCGCCAATGGTTCCAGAGACGTGCGTGCCATGACTGTTGTCGTCCATCGGGTCGCCCGTATTGGTGCTGGCATTGATGCCGTGAACGTCGTCAATGTATCCGTTGTGATCGTCGTCAATGCCGTTGCCGGGAATCTCATCGGGGTTGGTCCAGATGTTTGCCGCCAGGTCCTGATGGGTATAGTCAGCACCGGTATCGATAACCGCAGCGACAACCGAGCTGCTTCCGGTGCTGACGTCCCAGGCACTCTTCGCATTCATCCCGTCCTCGCCCATTCCCCAAAGGTCGCCAAGCTGACGGTCGTTGGGGGTGGCGCTTATTTTTACCTGGTAGTTAGGAGAACAGCTCTTGGCGAGTCCGCGCTTAAGTAATTCAGGACAGGCTGAGGCATTGGAGTCGAAGAGGACAACGTTATCGGTTGTCCCCACCTTTGCCTGTGCCGCGAGCGTTGCGGGTTTTATCAGCTTGACTCCCGAGGTGCCTAGCTCGCGCACGACATCAAATCCGAGCGACTTAAGCTCGTTACCACTCGACGCTGCGGCGACATTACTCAGTGGCTCTATAAGATATTCATTTTTATAGACGTAGTAGCTTTTTGGATCGGCAAGTGCCGGAGAGCCCCACCCGAAAGTGCTTAAGGCGAAAAAAAGAACGAAACAAAGATGACGAACAACACCACTTTGAAACTGCATACTGCCTCACTGCTCCCCACAACATTGCGGCTATCTTCCCTCGGCCGTAGAATGGAGGTCGGTGTGGGGCTGCATTCACATTATGTTTTGGCGCGCAATTTAAGAAGCTGTTCTGACGGACAGCTTCTAGCCGCTGAGGCGTCGTGGTTGAGGAGTGACTAACGGGATATAACTACGAGAAACTCGTACCCATGCCGTTCACACAAAGTCTTGGAATAGCAGGAGGAAGGAATAGCAGAAGGAATAGCAGGAATAGCAGGAGAGGAATAGCAGGAAGGAGAGGAATAGCAGGACACCCAATGGAATAGCAGGACACCCAAGAGAGGAATAGCAGGAAATGGAATAGCAGGACACCCAAGGAGATGAGGAATAGCAGGAAAGGAGATGAGGAATAGCAGGACACCCAAGGAAGATGAGGAATAGCAGGACACCCAAGGAAGGGAAGAGGAATAGCAGGACACCCAAGGAAAAGAAGGAATGAAGGAATAGCAGAGAGGAAGGAATAGCAGGACACCCAATAAATTCATCCCCCACAGGAAACTTTTCCCAGAAATCCCCGAATACTAATTGAGGCCACTTAGGCCTTGGCTTGAAACATCGAGACACGAAACAGAGTCCGGGGGAGATGTACTTGTGACCGACGCCCG
>CAIXSY010000153.1 GCA_903922175.1 uncultured delta proteobacterium
CATTTCGTGGCTTTCGCGTAACTTTACCTCATCCCTGCAATTTCAATAGATTGCACCCCGTGAACGCTTACTCGGACCTACCACAAAGTCAAAAACACGCAGCCCTACGGACAGTTAGCACAGCTAAGAAGAATCTGCCCAGTGGTTGGCTTTTTGATTAGCACCTCAGCCCCCTGTGCTGGGGTGTACTTAAACTCGCCCGTCCCTGATGGATCAATCGTCTCCGGCCCTGTAAGCGGCGATCCCTTCGGAGTCGCATCCTTAAACGAAACGCTCACTTTCTGTGCCGCGACGCTCTTTGAATTTCGCACAAAAACTGTAAATGCGCCGTCCTTATCAAGAGGTGAGATATCGGCGATCTCAAGCTTGGGGCTCGAACAGGCGAAGCGGTGGGGCGAAGAGGCGTCCTTAAAACCATCGTAACAGATTACTGACCCATCGACGTCAGCTCCGGCTTCGCAGTTGACTCCGCCATGCCCCTCGCATGAGATCAGCTTTGTGGCCGGAAGGGGCATCGGGGCTTTAGTGATTTTAGGAAGGTCGGCAGGCTTGGCATTCTTATTAGGGGGAGTCGTCGAGTAATGCGTTACCCCACCGGCCGACTGCCAGCGGTAAACCCCATCTGCGACAGCATTAAAGCCAAAAAGAAGCACGATAAGCCCAACGAAAAGACAGACAGGGGAGCAAAGGTTTCTCATATACAGTATGGGATAGCAGAGAGTTCGTTAGAGGGGAAGGGGCTGACTATTGCACACACGTTCCTGTTTTTGACACTCTATTCCGCATTGTCTCTATTCCCTTTCTCTAGATTCCTTGCCCCCGAAACGTGTACTAAATGAGTTGCATTTTCGAAGCGAGATTCTAGCCAAACACATTTGAAATTTGGGAGATTCCGACAGCTTTTGATGAAATGCGAGCGTTAAATACATTTTGGACAAACCTTCCTACTTCGCCTTGCCACGCGGCAAGTGCTACGTAGGACAAGACGGCTAAGGCCGTGGGCTGTGGCCGAAAGCTGCAGCTGCATCAGATGCAGTCAGCAGAAAGCTGCCAGTTATCTGGCCTTTTTTTCCTGCCCAAAACGAACTGAGAGCGGCAGGGTCTTAAATTAGATTTGAAGAGCGGGGTCTCAAAGAATTAGAAGAAAATGTAAGCAAAAATTGGCCGGTTAACTGACAGCAGATCTCTGAAAGCAGATTACAGATCAACGCTCGTCGGTCTGAGGCGAAGCCTCGCTAGTTCTTTGTCTTGGTCGATCAGGACCAAGACAAAGAACTAGAGAAAGGGAATAGTGGTACTTAGGAATAGCGTGCCAAGTTCTGGTGCCAGTGGGAAGGGGCGCTATCCCTCGCGTGCCCCAATCTCATACTCTTTTATCTTATAGAGGAGGGCGCGGTGGCTAATCTCCAACAGCCGGGCGGCATGGGTGCGGTTGCCCTTCGTCTTCTCCAACGCTCGCAGAATAAGCTTAATTTCAAGGGCACGGCCCTTCTGCTTAATTGAAAGATTATCATCGGCTAAAAGATCCGCTGCTGAGGATTCTTGAAGCTTGCCCGCGCCGACGCGAATGTGGTCCGGAAGGGCCTCAAGCGTAATCATTTCGGCGTCGGTTAAAACGAGGGCACGCTCGACGCAGTTCTCAAGTTCGCGCACATTGCCACGCCAGTGGTAGCGCATAAGTGCCTTCATCGCCTCGGGATCGGTACCGCGCACCGATAGTCCAAGCCGTTTATTGAGCTTCTTGATAAAGGCCTGGGTCAATGCCGGGATGTCATCGGCACGATCTCGCAGTGGAGGAATGGCGATCGAAACGACATTGAGGCGATAGAGTAAGTCGTCTCGAAATCTTCCATTGGCGACATCCTGTTCAAGGTCGCGCAGCGTGGCGGCAATGATACGAACATCGATTGAGATCGGAACCTCGTCTCCGACCCGGGTGATACTCTGCTCCTGGAGCGCGCGCAGCAGCTTAACCTGCAGATGCAGTGGCAGCTCTCCGATTTCGTCGAGAAACAACGTACCGCCACTGGCCTCCTCGAAGAGCCCGCGCTTGTCGCGTGTGGCATCGGTGAATGCGCCTTTTTTGTGTCCGAAGAGCTCCGACTCCATCAGATTCTCGGGAATGGCACCACAGTTAATCGCCACGAAAGCGTTATTTCGGCGCGGAGAGTGATGATGAAGAGCCTGGGCGATAAGCTCTTTACCCGTACCCGACTCGCCCGTGATCATAACGGTGGTGTTAAAATTCGCCAGACGCCTGACCGTGTCGAGAATGTCCTTCATCGACTTGCTCTGGGCGATTATATTGCCGAAGTTGTAGCGCTGGGTGAGCTGCGAGCGCAGCTGTTCATTCTCAGCCTTAAGGTGCTCGCGCTCCTCAATCTTGCGTAGAGTCAAGACAAGCTCTTCGCCGGTAAAAGGCCTGGCCAAATGATCGTAGGCACCTGCGCGCATAGCCCGCAGCACAAGTGCGCTGTCTCCAGGAGCGCTGATCCACACAATTGCCGGATCACTGCTCACCGCCCGACAACGTTCGATAAAGGTAATACCATCGATGCCGGAGATGTCTTGATCACAAAGAATCGTGTCGAATTTTTCGCGCCCGAGGATCTGCAGCGCATCATCCGCCCCCTGCGCTTCTTTAACGAGATAGCCAGCCCTCTCAAGATCGAGTCGAATGGTCGCTCGCATGGCGGCGTCGTCTTCAACGACGAGAACAGCGAGCATCTGGGCTTCTGCAGCAATCATCTTACGGCGCCACACCTAGCAGTTGAAGGATAAGGAGATTGACATCGATAAGGGGCCCGAGCCCAGTAAACATGTACAAGATCGAAGCCAGCGCGAGATAGGGACCGAATGGGATCGGAGCCGAGAGCTTGCTACCGCGCAAAAGAAGCTGCACAACGCCAAATACCGTCCCCAGCAGCGATCCGATAAAAATAGTATACAGCGCCCCGGTCCAACCAAGGAGCGCGCCCGTGAGGGTAAGCAGCTTTACATCGCCGAACCCAAGCCCGGTTTTGTTGCGAACATGAATATAAAACTCCGCCACCAGAAACAGGAAACCACCCCCTGCGAGCACGCCGTAGAGGGTATCAATCGCGCCGCGTGAGATAGGAAATTCAAAAAAGCCGAAATACTCGTTGCATATACCGAGGCCGATAGCGATCACCGAACCGGGCAGCGAGATCACATCGGGGATAATATAGTATTTGATATCAATGAAGGTGATCACGATCAGTGCGCAGCAAAAAACGTAGACCACAACCCCGGTGGGGGTGATGCCATACATGTGATAGGAGAGATAGGCACAGACAGCGCTGAGCAATTCAACCAGGGGGTATTGGGCTGAGATCGAAGCTTTGCAGAAAGCGCACTTGCCACCGAGAAAGATCCAACTAAAAAGTGGAACGTTGTGGTACCAGCGCAGCTGCTTCTTGCAGGCTGGACAGATGGAGCGCTGTGGGGAGCAAAAAGTAATATCCGGAGGAGTCTGCTCTTGCTCGTCCTCCGACTCCGGCTCATCCATGTCGTCGAGACCTTCAGGGCGGCCGTAAGGGATACGGTAGATACAAACCGTCAGAAAGCTTCCGATGATAAGCCCTAAACCGATGACTGCAACATGGTCGAACAAGAACATAATAAATCGCCCCCCGCCTATTTGATTCGCCATAGCGATAACACGGTCTACGAAAATTGCATAGTGGATTATCTAGCGATATTGGCACGTTAGGTGATGGTATGAAAATAGTAGCTATGCCGTCCGCAAAAAGTCTTGGGAACGAAAAGGGGTCAGGACCCTTTTACAAGAAACTTTTCTCAAGAATCTCCGGGAACGAAAAGGGGTCAGGACCCTTTTACAAGAAACTTTTCTCAAGAATCTCCGAAAATAGGAGGAAACTGAGGAGAAGTTATGGCTCGATTACCTCGTGCGCGATGCGGAGACGTAATATTTCATGTTTTAAATAGAGG
>CAIXSY010000154.1 GCA_903922175.1 uncultured delta proteobacterium
ACGTTGGCGTCTTCGCGGGGGTCCCTGTCAACAAGTGTCTGCCGAATTTTTTCGACCTCTGCTACTGCTCTCAGGGCCTCAGTGTGTTGTCGATTTTCCCAGTCGCGACTCCGTTCAGTTCTTTTTGAATGGAAGTATTTGACAAATACTTCATAGCCTAGCGATGGGTCAACAATGAGGTCAACGAACGAGTGCCACTTAGGATCTAGGATCTCTCCATCTAGATAGGTCTCTATCTGGATATTTATCACAAATGACTGTGCGAGATAGAGGCGCTTAAGCCTGGTTGACCAGGGATATGCGCCAGGGAGATTTAAAAGAATCTTATACTCTTTATAATGGTCAAATGATTGATAATTACCATTTTCGGTTGAATGTGGTACTCTCACATCATAATTGGAGTCATCTTTAGTAGCTTGGGCAAAAGTGCTGCGAAGTTTTGCCCGTTTCCAATCAGAATTCACTCCTTTAAAGTACACTAATGGCTTTTTTGTAGTAACTGTTCGCATATTAATTAGCTTTTTCTGGTTATCCCAGTCAATTCCGCCAGCTGTAGTGTGCCTCTTTTCTGTGTTGTAAGAGATTAATTCCGTATCGGGCAGAATAATAAAGTTGCGACCCTGGGGCGCCGCCAAGCAGCAGATTGGCAGATCGAGGTCGAGTGCTCCATTGTTACCGCGCTGCGTCCAGGGCCAATTACTAATCCATGGATCGTGGTCAGCTGTATAAATGATTAGAGAGGTGGGTGCGCCCTTGTGTCCTTTTAACGCTTTTTTAAGAACTTCTTTGTAGTCGGCCCACCCTGATATATGATTTTTACTACTGATATACTCAATCTCACCGTCTGCGGAAATATTCACAGCAGCCAAATGATTTAAGTTATGTTCCGCCGCCAAGAAGTGTGAGCTCCTCTCCAGGTACTGTTTGGCTGTCAGCCCCTTGAACCTGCCGTAGACCTGGTCTAGGTGTCGTTTGAGCTTATCCCGCACGCTCTCCATTGATTGACAATATATAGGGATAGAAAAATGAGTCAATTTGCATATTGTTTGAGGCACCGCTCTGTAATTCGAGAAAAATGGACTCTTTTTAAAATTGATAAATCTCTACCCTGATTACCCACTGACCCATGAGTGGACCCACAAGTAATATGCGCGCACTCGCACTGTACAGAAAATACGACGAGGCTCCCGGTGGAGAGACCATCGAGGAGCGCACTGCAGCAGAAGAGCGCTGCCAAGAAGAGCTAGCGCTGGCCGAAGAGCGAGTCCGCGCTGCCGACGCCGTAAGCACATCGGCGCAACAGGCTCTAAGGTCTTCCCACGCCGGTTTGGGTGATGCAATTGACGAACGTATCAGAGCTGTCGTGGTGGCCAACATCGAGTGCAAGGCCGCCAGCTCGAAACTGCAAGAGGCTCAAATGGCCCACCTCGAGAATAAGCGATCTCTGGCTATCATGATTAGAAACAAGGGCGTCACCGCGTTGTTAACCGACCATCTAGCGCGCGGCGGCGCTCTCGCCGCGGCCGCGAAACAGCTACTGATGCTGTTTCTCATCCTCTCCGAGCGCCTTAACCATCCGTATGGTCCTTACTCATCGCTAACTTTCGCACCCAGGCGATTCACGATACAGATATTGGCACTAATGACTCAGGCTATCCGCGGCGCCGGCACGACCAGAAATCACCTCTGGGAGCTTATCGGCGCCGTGGGACAGATCCTCGAGATACACCCATCGGATGGCACATCAGACGGCGACGCGCGCCTGTTTAGGGGCGTCGCCTGGCATGTGTTCAATGGCCTGGCTGTCGAGTGTAGCGTGACGAAATCGGAACTCACAGGACGGACACTTACGAGCGACCTTCGTATGGTGCCCACAGAAGAGGCGTGGGGCGCGTTCTCGGTTGAGGTTGTGCCGTTGCCCAACAACATTCGTACCTGCCAGTTCAATGTCTACGCAGTGCTTGCAATGCGGCGCCCGGCGCCAAAGCCCATGCCACCCTGCGCTGGAAGAGCGCTAAGACTATTCGGCGCTGGCGAGACTGGTTGTGGCGTAAACGTGAGCCCCTGCCTCGACAGAGGTGATATGGACGCCTGGCTATCTACACACCCCACGATGACAGTGGCGCCTGAAACCATGATGGGTACGCCACCACTGACGCCCGAATCGTTTCAGGTAGCGTGGTTGCCGGCCTCAGATTGTCCAACAAAATCCGGTAAGAATGCGGCGGCGCTGCAGCAGCTCTGTCGCTGCGTCGATGATCGCGATGGGGTCGAGCTCCTGTTGCCGGGCGAATCACCCGACTATCTCATTGCTCGCGGCGTTTGCCGACGGCGGACAGTCCAGGGCGAATACGAGTGCTACGCCGAGGTCGACCAAGGTTTCCCGAGCGCATTCCCGCCCGGAGAGGAGCCAGAACTGGAAGACGATTTAGACGAATCGATCACGCCCTGCGACTCGCCTCGTGGCTCGCCCCGCGACTCTCCTCGTGGCTCTCCTCGTGGCGAGCCCCGCGACTAGATAGCCTACTTCGCCCTCACGGTGCTGCACCCTTGAGTAGTTGTGTTTTTTGCAAAATTGAAATCTCTACTCTGCAGACACCCCCCGATGTCCATCGAACTACGACATCGTTACCAGCTCGAGCAGTGGCCCGGCAACTACCCCAGCGGCACTGATCGCGATCGGGAAGAAAAAGAGGCCATAGCAGCTCTTCAACATGCCGAAGAAATATTGGCAAGATATACCGCAATCCTGATGAAAGCGCGCGAAAACTATCAACAATCCGATTGCATAGCCGATACAGCATATTATACGAACATTGCTCTATACTTAAAGCATAGTCAGCTTGGAAAGCAAGAACTTCAAACTGCCCGCACTGTCGGCCGGAGTATACCGAGATTGAGAGACGATGTACTAGAATGCACGAAGGAGGTTGAGCGGACCACACAGGTCCAATCG
>CAIXSY010000155.1 GCA_903922175.1 uncultured delta proteobacterium
CTCGCCAGAGCATCGGCCGCGAGGCCGAGCGACGGCGGGTGGGTTTTAGGTACTAATGTTTCTTCTGGCCCGATAGCCAAGTGGTAAGGCAACGGTTTGCAAAACCGTCACCCCCGGTTCAAATCCGGGTCGGGCCTATTCGAACCTTTCTTCGCAACTGCTCAGTACTGTTCATAAAATCTGCTCGCGCGGTGTCTTACCGCGCGCCCGGTGTACTGCATTAACACTCCCAATACGCAAAAAATACGCAAATCGATGCGTACTCTTTGGCGGTTGGGTTGCGGATATTTTCGCCGTTGCCTTGGCAGTAGCGAAAAATTGGAAGCCACTACCGAAGTCATTGACCCAAACCATTGGCACACAGTGCATGTACTCTGCGCATGGATCGGGGCTGCTAATGACACGGCAATAGGCTCCTACGTCCGTATTCAAGGACAGTACTCATGGGAACGATCGTTGAAAGAAAAACAGGCAAGGGAAAAACGGTTTTCATAGCCTCGGTCAGGCGTCAAGGCTTCCCGAAATCATACCAGTCATTCAGTCGCCTCACCGACGCCAAACTCTGGATTCAAGACTTAGAATTCAAGATGCGCGCTGGCATAAGCTGCGCCCAGCCAGAATCAGAGCGACATACCTTTACTGATGCCATTGACCGCTTCATTCTTGAAGAGTTGCCAAAGCAGCCCAAAAATCTCCCAAACCAGAAAGTTCACCTTCTCTGGTTCAAAAAACAGCTCGGCTTCAAAGTCCTGGCCGACATCTCCCCCGCTCTCCTAACCGAGCTCAAAGGCAAGTTCCTACGCGAGACCTCGCGCAATAACAAGCTTCGTAAGCCACAGACCTGGAATCGTTATTTAACCTCGATAAGCTGCGTCTTTGAGGCCTGTTGTAGGGATTGGCAGTGGCTGGATCTAAATCCTACCCGGAAGGTGCGCCGTGAGCGAGAAGCTCCAGGACGGGTGCGCTTCTTATCCGAAGAAGAACGCACCAAACTTCTGGAAGCCTGCAAGAACAGTAACTCCCCCAACCTTTACACACTCGTCGTCTTAACACTCTCAACCGGCATGCGCCGAGGAGAGGTAAAGTGGCTCACATGGCAACAGGTCGACCTAGCGAACGGGATAATCATTCTCTCCGAAACAAAGAACGGCGATCATCGCCGCGTTTCCATGCGAGGCCTAGCACTAGACCTCATGCGTCAACACGCCAAAGTACGCCACCTAACCAGCGAGTACGTTTTCCCCGGCGAAGAGACGGGAAGAACTGGTGAGCCCTTTGCGCTACAGACGTTCTGGCGCAAAGCGATTAATGAATCAGGGCTCGAAAACTTCAGATTCCACGATCTTCGTCACTCGACAGGCTCCTATTTAGCTATGAACGGAGCGTCGATGCTAGAGATCGCCGAGGTTCTTGGCCACAAGACCCTCCAGATGGTAAAGCGCTACTCGCATTTAGCTGAGTCGCACACGGCGAATGTAGTTGCCAATATGAATCGCAAAATATTTGGAGTGTAGAGCATGAACTGGTTTAAAAACATCAATCAACACATGCTGCGCACGCCCGGCGGTTGGATTACCAGTGCATTGGCACCAGCCCTCGCAGTTGGCTTCGTATTCTGGTCTTTTAAGATCACCCTGGCGCTCATAGCCACACTCACGATCGTGCGCTTTACACCGACCCTTCGGCGGCTCACCCTTGCCGGATGGGCCAGCTGCTGGGCGGTGACCTGGTACCAGTTCGCCATCTGGCTCACGCAGTCGCTCCACAAGCACCCGTTCTTCTTAGACCGGGCCCCGTACTATGCCGGTGCTGCAATATGCCTATACTTCGGCGGGTGGGCCATGCTGGCGGCTATTGGAAGCACAGTTACCGAGGAGGAAACACTTAATAAGCCTGAACCGCTCCAAGATGCACATTCGAGTGGCGCAGGAGACAAAATACCAACAGCCCCCTCCGCCACAGTGGAAAGACTTGACCCGTACAGTGTCCTTGGCCTCTCACCGAGCGCCACGGCCAACGAGATCAAGAAAGCCTACCACCAGCAGATGTCCGCCTATCATCCCGACAAGGTCGAGCACCTTGGAGATGACATAAAAGCCGTGGCAACGCGGAGAACGCTGGAAATCCAGCTAGCGATGGAACAAATCAGGGAGTTGTGCATATGATTAAAATACTTTTATTTCAGCTAGTTAGACACAGCGAGCCGAACAATATCTTGATACTTGCGCATATCTATCAAGGTTTTGTACAATATGGGTATGCACACCAAAGAGCAGATCATGAAAACCGCTAAACGACTCCAAGTATTTCGGCCAAAAGAGATCGATGCACCGCGCCGTGTTCTACTTGAGCTTGTATCAGAAGGTCTCCTGGAGAGGTCCTCACGCGGGCTTTATCAGATAGCAGGTGCCGAACCCTCCGCGCACTACTCCGCTGTAATGGCCTGCACCCGTGTGCCCAAAGGCGTGGTGTCACTTCTCACTGCGCTTCGCTTCCACGAAATCGGCACTCAAAACCCCGGTGAGGTTTGGCTAACAATCCCAATACGAGCTCATCGCCCGATGGTCGACTACCCGCAGATCCAGTTCATCCGTGCTTCAGGACGATCCTATTCTGAGGGCGTCGCATACCACACGCTTCAAGGGCGACGCATTCCCGTTTACACCGTCGAGAAAACCATCGTTGATTGCTTCAAGTACAGAAACAGAATCGGCCTCGATGTTGCCATTGAGGCGCTCAAAGACTCACTGCGCCAAAAGAAGGTCAACATGGATAAGCTTTGGAAGCTTGCCAAGACCTGCCGAGTCTCAAGAATTATGCAACCCTACCTAGAGGCCATACAGTGACCACCAAAACTAAGAATATCGCCGCATCGGTACACGCCCGGCTCCTCAACCTATCACACAAGCAGGGCACCGACTTCAACCGATTGCTGATCAGGTTCGTTATTGAGCGCATCCTTTATCGACTCTCTAAATCACCGCATGCAAAAAGATTCGTGCTCAAAGGCGCTATGCTATTTGTGCTTTGGACCGATGTCCCCTATCGCGACACCCAAGACCTCGACCTTCTCGGATTCGGCGACAGCTCCCCAGAAGGCATGTGCGAGACATTCCGAGAGATCTGCAATCTACCCGTTGAGCCGGACGGACTTACGTTCGACGCTGCGAGCGTTACCTCTGAGTCAATCAGAGACATGGATGAATACGTGGGGTCGCGCATAAAGATAAAAGCGTACCTAGGAAATGCTGAGATCCCACTTCAGATCGATATCGGCATAGGCGATGCACTCGTTCCAGCGGCAGAAGAGTCGCAGTACCCATCGCTACTCGACTTTCCTTCCCCCACGCTCAAAACCTATCGCGTCGAGTCGGTCGTGGCTGAAAAGTTTCAAGCCATGGTCTCGCTCGGGCTTAGGAATACCCGCATGAAGGACTACTTTGACCTCTACGTTATTTCGCGGCAATTTTCTCTTAAAAAGGAGATACTAGCCTCAGCCATAAATGCAACATTCACGCGCCGCAACACGACAGTACCCTCCAAGCCCCCTCTCGGGCTGACGGCCGAGTTTCATGACAACCCTGAGAAGCAAACTCAGTGGAATGCCTTTGTCAGAAGACTCCATCTCAAGGCACCGCCTCTCGCCGATGTCGTAAAGCAGATCGCCCTATTTCTAGCTCCAGTTCTTGACCCAGCAGCGGAGGTCCATTCCTGGACGCCTCCCGGACCGTGGCAATAAGATATGCCACCTTTTCCTGTGGCGTATTGATTTCACTACGACACATCCTGCTGGACTTATAGGAGCATTTTTGATCCAGTAGGCTTCAAATATGTTACCATAGGTCCATTATGACGCGACATATAAGAACAAAACTGCAAACACTACTCCTTTCCTGGCCAACCGGTGGTGTCCACACCAGCGCCGGACTAGAAAAACGTGGCTATAACAGGCGCCTGCTGCACCAGTACCGTAAGTCAGGCTGGCTCTCCTCTCTCGGTTCGGGAGCATATGGACGGGCAGGCGACAAGATCACCTGGCCAGCCGCAGTGTCTGCCATGCAGGGAGAACTAGACCTTAGCGTTCACCCCGGCAGCAGCACAGCCCTCAATCTTCAGGGCGTTTCGCACTTTGTAGCGCTGGGCGATCTACCCGTGCAGCTTTACGGCCAGAGGAACGAAAAACTCCCGGCTTGGTTCACAAACTCCGACTGGAAGGCAAAGGTTAACTATCATCCCACACAACTTTTCAAAGAGAACGATACGCTTGGATTAGTAAAGCACGAAGGATTTGCTTCCCCGGTGCAAATATCATCCCGCGAACGAGCAATCCTAGAGCTGCTGCACCTTGTTCCACAAAAAGAGAGCTTCGAGCACGCCCGCCTACTTATGGAAGGTTTAATCAACCTGCGACCAGCGCTCGTTCAAAAGCTGCTACTGGCCTGTCAGTCAATAAAAGTAAGAAGGCTTTTCATGATCCTGGCAGAGGCCTGCAACATGCCATGGCTTAATCGTATCGACAAACAATCGATAGATTTCGGCCGCGCCAAGCGTGCCCTCTGCGCAAACGGCAGAATGCACCCCAAATACCTCTTAAGCGTGCCGGAGAATTATTTCAGGGAGAGTTAGCTATGACGACTGACAACAAAACCTACACCGAACAGGTTCGGCTTCTTCTAAATACGCTTAGACTCAAGCTGCTTTTCTAGCCCCAATCGCCTGTCCCAGCTCCTTTGAAGATACCCCTAAGCTAAAAAGCGCCTTGCAGATAAGCTCCAGACTCACATCAGGAGAGCCACCTTCGAGCATGGCCACGCGAGACTGACTTGACTGCATCAGCTTTGCTAACTCCTTCTGAGTTACACCGCTTGCTTTGCGAACATCTCGCAGTTTCTTAATTAGGTTAATTTTAAGATCAATGACTGCCATCTCCTCATCTGAAAGTCCGAGGAAATCCTTGGTGTCGGTGATCCTATAGCCGAGCTTTTGAAGCTTCTCACGGGTAGATTTTTTCATAGATGTTTCCTCGCTTGATCGTAGTTCTTTAATCGTGCCTTACAGCGCCAAATAACATCCTCTGGGGTCTTCTGCGTCTTCTTTGCGAAGACGTCAACAATCAGCACTGCATCCGCGTCCAGGCGGCAGACAACGCGCCACGTGACCCGCGACTCGGGATCGTTAATCCTAAGCTCGTGGCAACGAGGCCCGATGCTTGGCATCGGCCGCGACTCCGGCAGTGATAACAATTCATGCCGCTGCAAGCGCCGGATCAAAAACCCAGCCCTTTTTCGAGCTACCTCAGAAAAGGGAGGACTCTTAATCTCTCCTTGTAAAATGATCAGCGGCTTATTATCCATTCAAACTATAATATCTCAGAACCGAGATATTAGCAATGACGATTATCCACAATGAGAGGACAGCCTGTTCCACAGGATATTGCCATAGCTGTTGTTCTGGATGCGATCCTAGCTAAAGAATTGATGCCAGATGGATTCATAGATGGAAATGGCGGGCGGACCTACAAATACACTTACAAAAAGTAACCTATCTTACTATCGTAGCCTTTCCCCGCCAAAGAAGTATCACCAATACTGATATCTGACCATCCGAACTGCAGCCTCCAGGCCACTCATCCAATCGGAATTGGAAACCACTACCGACTTGTCCTACGAAGCACCAGCCGCGAGGCTGGGCGGAGATACTGTCAATAGTTGTGTACGACACGGTCAAGCGGCGATCCCACCACTGTCCTCCACCTGAGAAGTTTTTTCATTCTGCTCAAGCTCAGATCTTCCATCCACGAAGCGCACACCTTTGATCAGCTCGCCGAGTCGA
>CAIXSY010000156.1 GCA_903922175.1 uncultured delta proteobacterium
ATTCACTTGAAAAACTGACCGCGACGGCTTCCGCTGCCGTCTGTTTCGTCCCGTCGCGGGTGATTTTATTAATTTCTTGCCTATTTTCACCTCAAGAAAAGTAGCTTTTCGAAAACAGGGTCTTTCCGGACAGGCTCTATCATACGCTCTTTTGCCACAACGTCTGGCCCGGAAACAGCGAGGTGCTTTGTTCGAGTTTTAGCCCAAACAGCAAACACCTCTTCGGCTGCACAGGGATGAAGAAAGGTGAATTCTGCGTACTCAACACACCATACTCACGCGCTGAATATGAAGAGCTTGTGCCCCGCATTATCGCCAAAATGACCAGCGATGGCGAATGGGGAGAGTATTTTCCTCCAACACTCTCCCCCTATGGGTACAACGAGAGTATCGCCCAAGACTATTTCCCTCTTACACGCTCCGAGGCGATCTCCTCGGGCTTTACCTGGAGCGACTACACGGCTCCACGCCCCCGCGGCAAAGCCGAGATCGCTGCAGCCGACCTGCCCGACGGCCTGGTCGACACGCCTGATAGCATCATCGAGCAGGTAATCATCCCCTCGAGCGGTCGAGCCTTTCGCCTCACCGGCCCCGAGCTAGCTTTTTACCGTTCGATGGGCCTACCTCTGCCACGTGAACACTATGAAGATCGACTCATCGCACGGCTAAAAAGACTCAATCCTCGCGCGCTCTATCAGCGCGCCTGTTTTAAATGTAACGCAAAAATTGAGTCGAGCTTTGCGCCGCAACGCTCAGAACGTGTGCTGTGTGCGAGCTGTTACCAGCAGCAGGTCCTCTGAGGAAAAGCATCCGAGAGAGCACAGGGGGGCGTAACCCGTGGGCTGGGGCCGAAAGCTGCAGCTGCATCAGATGCAGTCAGCGGAAAGCTGCCAGCGGATCTCTGAAAGCAGATTACAGATCAACGCTCGTCGGTCTGAGGCAGCGCCTCGCTAGATATTGGATTCATTTCTTGTAACTACTCACCCCCTTCTGTATGAAGATGGTAATACTCAGCATAAATTGGCAATTTGAGGGATCGATGACGCTGACATCAAACGTATAACGTCGGACGTCGACGTTTTACCTCCGGCGTTGGACGTCTGCCGTCAGCGTTATACGATCCTCGCACCACCCCTATCTGTATGGGGCGAGTAGTTACCATCTCTTCCCCATCAACTCCTCAATCTCCTCCACTTCGATGGGGATAGTCTTCATCAGATCTTCGTTGCCGTTTTTAGTGATAAGGATGTCATTTTCAAGCCGAATACCCAGCTTCTCCGCACGGATATAAATTCCTGGCTCGCAGGTGAACACCATACCGGCTTCGAACTTACGCTGGCGATCGCCATAATCATGCACATCGAGGCCGAGGAAGTGCGAGGTGCCGTGCATAAAATATTTTTTATAGAGGGGCTTTTTCGGATCCTGTTTGCGAATATCGGAAAGCTTGAGCAGTTTTAGCCCGACAAGCTCTCGCTCCATCATCTTCCCCACGGCTTGGTGATACTGCTCAATCGTGTTTCCAACCTTAAGCAAGGCAACGGCGCCGCGCATTACCCGCAAGACCGCCTGGTAAACCGCCCTTTGTCTTTTGGTAAATACACCGCTCACCGGAAGGCAGCGAGTTAGATCGGAGGCGTAATTGCCATACTCTGCTGCCACATCCAGCAGGAGCACCTCATTTTTCTGGCACTGCCGGTCATTCTCCTCGTAGTGAAGCACGCACGCATTTGATCCCGAGGCGATAATCGGGCTATAGGCAAATCCACTCGATCGGTTGCGTAGGAACTCATGCGCCAACTCGGCTTCAATTTCGAACTCCCACACACCGGGCTTTACAAAACCAAGCAGCCTGCGAAATCCTTTTTCGGTAATGTCGCATGCCTGCTGAATAAGCTGCACCTCCTCCTTTGACTTGATGGCACGAAGCTTGTGCATCAGCGGCTGAACACGCCGATAGCTATGAAGTGGATACTGTTCCTTGCACCATTTCACGAAACGGGCATCGCGCGTCTCGACGTCAACCGTCGCACGCTGATGTTCGTTCGTATTCAGGTAAACATGCTCACACTCGCAGACAAGCTGGTGAAAAATAGTTTGGAATTGAGAAAGCCAGTACACGGTCTTTACACCGGAAATTTCAGTGGCGCGCTCTTTGGTCAGCTTCTGCCCCTCCCAGACGGCGATCTGCTCGTTGGTCTCTTTAATGAAGAGCACCTCCTTCTGTTCAGGCTGTTTGGCGTCCGGAAAGATCACCAGGACGCTCTCCTCCTGGTCAACTCCTGACAACCAAAAAATATCCGTCTGCTGCTTAAATGGCAGGGTTCCGTCAGCACTCGACGGCATAATGTCGTTACTGTTAAACAGCGCAAGTGAACCTGGCGACAGCTCCTTGGTAAAGCGCCTGCGATTATTAATGAAAAGACTCGGGGGGAGTTGGTGGTAGCGCATATGGTAGATAAGATTATCTTTTCCGCAAAAAGGCTTCGTCTTCCTCCCCCAATACTAGCCCTTTTGGAAGGGTCTGTATGCCCTAAAAATGGCAAGGGGGCCTGTGACACACACTCCTAGCGAGGCTTTCTGTAATCTGCTCTCTGCTGACTGCACCAGCTGCCGATAGCAGGAAACTTTTTACCCGTTTCTCCGAATAATAAAGCGCTAGGCAGCGATGCTGCGTCCGTTAAGTACCTGATTTCTTGCACGGGAACTGGAACTGCTCGCTGTTCCAGCTCCCGTCGACTCGGTCGCAAGCTCCCTCGCTCAGGACCGGAGCCTGCCCCTTATCCTCTTGATTGGAATAGGAAAAGGAGCGGGAGCAGGAATCAGGAGCGGTTCAAGTGCAAGTTCAAGCAAGTTCCTTTTACCCGGAGTTAATGAGTAATTACACACCGAGACACCTATGGTTAGTATCCCAAACATTTCGCAAACAACGATGTCCTCCTGGGGGCCGATTGAGCAGGCCGCAACAGAGACACTCCCCCAGCAACAGGCTTTGTATAGCACTGCTATGAATCGCATCGGCTGGCGGCCCAGTGGCGCTCCCCTCGGGTCGATAGTACAGGCAAAACAGCAAGCGATCTCCATGATCTTACTGGCTTCGATCAACCTACCTATTGAGGACCAGGCGATCCTACTCTCCATCGCAGAGCAGGAATCTAGCTTTAATTTTTTAGCCAAAAACAAACTATCGTCTGCCCATGGGATTTTTCAGATCACAAACGGAACCTGGCATGGCCTTCACTACTCACCCGAGGCGCGCTTCGATCTGCCTTCGCAGGTGGCGGCCGGGGTAGCACTTTACCGCGAAAATCTTGGATACCTGCAGAACCGCGGGCTAGCCCAGATCCACGGCGCAGAGCGTCTTGTTGAGCTGTATGTGCTCCACCATGACGGCCCGACGGAGAGCGCCAGCCACGAAGGGCGAGAGATCGCCATTAGAAATACCCTTCCCCGTTTTCAAGCTTATCAGGCGGGGCTCCGGTAAGGGCTGCTCCTGCCCGGAGGATATGAAAAAGCAGGCAGCAACCAACAAGGATAATCTTTAGGGGCGCGCGCAGCGCGCCCCTGCGCAGTGCTCCTCGAAAATCTGATCAAGGATCGGTTTTGCCGGTCCCTTAAAGTGCAGGGTCACAAAACGTACGTCCTTGGCCAAGCGTGTATGCCACGCATAGGGTAAACCATCTCGCCACGACAGCTTTTTGGTTTCCCCATCCATCGCAAAGCCCCCTTGCGTCACCCCGATATCGTGATCGAAGGTAACTCCACTGCGGACGAGTGCTGTATCACCAATAAGGAAGTCCTTATCTTCGCGAAAAAGCTGCAACATGCGCATGTCATTATGCGGGAAAAGAGAATTCCTTAGTCCAAGTGATTGCAGGGTAACATCGCCCATAACGCCGCGAATCTGTGCTGCCTTCTCCTGCGTAAGGCAGGCCGCGCAATAGTCACAAAAACCATTCAGTACCTCCGGAGTATTAATGTAGGCATTGTGCCCGCAGTGGCCCTTGGAGAGGGTCATGTCGCACTCTTCGAAGGGCGCCCCCTCGGCCGTGAGATCGCCAAAGGTAAGCACATCAGAATCGAGGTATATCGCCCGCGTCATCCTCTGCGCACGCATAAAATCTCGCAGCACAAACCAGCGCTGGAAACAGAATAGTTCATACGCCGGGTCGTAGCTGCTGAAGTGCTCATATCCCTGCTTGAGCGTGGCGGCCTGTTCGAAATAGTCCCCCAGAAAGAAAAATTCGACCCCCTCTGGAGAAGTCTGCCCCAGAGAGGAGAGCAAGATCACCCGCGAATTAGGATTACTATTGCGCGCCTGAATGAGACTGCGTTGAAGCCAATCCTGTTCACCCGCATGAATAAATATTAGCGGAATCGGGGCTTTCATTTAACGCTCCTTTGCCGCAAGAGCGGCTTCGCCGCCGCGTAGAGCCAAGCTGGCACTGCCCACGTGAAGGATCGCCATAACCCCCAAGCCAACCAGCAGCGAGGCGGGGCCGCCCCACCGATACCAGGGAATGCCGATGGCGACGAAGAGATTATACGACAGGGCAAACCATGCCACAAAGAGGCTGACAAAGATGAGCATGACAGCCGATAACATGAACAGCAAACTGCCGAAACTCGCCGCCAGCTCCGAAGGATGTTCCCAGTCAAAATTTGCAAACTGCGCACCGAGGCCGATGGCTAGCCCGGTAATGCCGTAGGCCACAATAAAACCTGAGATAAAATTCATCCCCAACAGCCACCACGAAGCCTCCATGGCGATCGCTCCGGCAGTCAACACACCGACCGAGACAACGCATACCGGGGTGTACCACAGACGGAACTTGGCGCGCAGCATTTGAGGCAGGCTCATCGGTGAACTCTGTAAGATCCACAAATTCTGGCCTTCGAGCGACACCGCTGGAAAGACAAATCGAGTACACACACCGGTAGTGACAAATGCACCGATGCACCAATTCGAGATGAAAAAGAAGCTGCGCCACCAATTCTGCATCTCGCGCGGCAGCCCCTCTACGCCGCTAAAAAGCTTGACGTTAAAGAGATAGATCAGACACATCGTCGCCAACATTAAAACCTGCAGGGTACTGGTCACTTCACGCACGAAGATCTTACCGTCTTTTACCACCATCCCGCGAAGCTGCGGCTTGATGCCGAGGCGCTGTGTCCAGTGTATCCGCCCTGGGAGGCGATCATCGAAACGTTTACGGCTCCCCTGATTGCGGGCGATGGAATAGGCCTCGAAATGAAATATCTGAAGGAGCAGAAAAGCCAGCGCCGAAAATGTTGCTGCCACTGAATAGAGCATAAAAACATACAATCCGTAGCCGCGCCCCTGATACTGCAGCAGATTCTGCAAGGTGCTCGATAGCCATGTCGACGGCAACCAGCTCGCATTCGCTGTCGAAACCAGGCTCAAAACTCTAAGCATCTGCCCATGATCACGAGCAGAGGCGATTCCGGACTTAAACAGTCCCGTGCCCATAAGCAACCCAACCACAAGAACTGCGAAGACAACGTAGAGCAGGTATTTAAGGCTGCGCGGTGGAAGGAAACGGACGAACAACGTGGCCACGCACATCGCTAGTGCTGAAGGGATTATAAAGTATGGAAGAAGTACAACGAAACTGAGCACATAAAAGGCCCAGTTAGACCCGAACGAAACGCCGAATCCAGCGATAAGCGGCGCGATGAAAATTATCGACGTCCATGATGAGCTGAGTAGAATATAGGCCAGTTTTCCACCGAAGAATTGATACGGTTTAAGCGGCGAGGCGATCACGATCTCTAAGTCAGAACTAAAATAGAGCGTGCCCACGGCACTTACAACATTCGAAAGAATCAACATGATAAAGAGCACCATGAAGATTAACCCGAGCGGTAACGAAGGCGGCAGAAACACAAGGTTAGGGTCTGAATTTAAGCGCTGAAGCACCCAGACAACCAAAGCATAGATCGCGCCCATGATCGCCACACCAAAGGACAGCATGAAGTAGTCTCGCAGAGAATCTTTGCTGAAATGTGCACGACGCAGCCAATAGTTATAGGCTGAAAGAAGTTTGGGTTTGAGAATTTTGGGAATCACGGTTGCGACATAAGTCCGATAAAATTTGCTACAAGGGAGGCATCGAGTACTTCGCTTGACGAGCTGCAGAGGTCCTGCCCATCACCCTGCTCTAGCGAAGTTACCTTGATCGCCTTGAGAGCCGGATGCTCAAGCATAGGCAGATAGTTTGCAGCGATCTTGCCGAAGTGAAGATATTCGAGGCGATAACTACGGTCGCGATTTTCCTTGATCGATATCGGACCAGGCACGAAAGCCTGGTACTCAAAATGCTGCTTGTCATTCACCATGCGCATCACAAGAGAGATCGGATTAATGTCGCGGGTGCCGAATCGCAAGAAAAGTTTATCTGCGCGGATGGTGAAGGCTGAACCACCGAGCTGTCCGATCGAGTTAAAGCCGGCGAAACCGCTTATCTCCGAAGCTAATACCTTATCCAACACCCGAATTCGGAAAGTGCCTTTGAGGTCGAACTTGTATTGATCCTCTTCGAAACGCAGCGATGTTCGCACCTGACCAACACACCCCTTTTCACTCATGAGCGCGTAGCGATGAGCACCGCCCGGGAAGGAGGGAACGAGAGACTGACTCGGCATCTCATCCTGCAATATCCTGGCGTAGGCATATGCCGATAGCGCCCCAGAGACCAAGAACAGGAGGATCGCGATCTGCAGATCTAATCGTGCGAAGAGTGTCCTAAGACTCATCTCATACCTTATAGACAGCTGCCTGCTTGTTTTGGCGACAATGGGCAGATCTCATTAAACTAGCAAGACACCAAGGCACTTTGGTAATCGCTCATAACGCCCGGATAAATCTTACCATAGTCTTAGTTTTGGTCATGGCCCTAGTTTTAGTCCTAGTCTTGCCAAGATATGGACCTGGACCAAAACCAGGACTATGACAGACTGTCTCCCGGGTCAATGCAGTTACCCCATCAACCTAAGTAGGATGCTGAATTTAACTGCGAAGTTCCAACCATAACATCGTTCGCACGGAGACCCGCTCAAGCTCTCGCATCCTTTCTCGATAACGGCTCAATAACCACGGGAGAAAGAGGCGAAATCCTCGTCCTGGTCTTGGTTCTGGTCCTGATCCATTGTCGTGTTCTTGGTCGAAATCATTGACCAATTGACGATGACCAGGATTTAGGACCACGACCAAAACCAAGACTAAGATAAGATTTACCCCGGGCTATTGAGCAGATACTCGTCTTAGATCCCGTCCCATAGCACCACTGCCTCCTGATGTGTATAGTGATCTCAGGACGGGACCATGGCAGAAAAACGGGTTGAGCTCATCATTCGTGGAATGCACTGTAATAACTGCGCGCTCGGTGTTGAGCGCCATCTAAAAAGCCTCGGCGCGACAGAGGTAAATGTCGATTTTTCCTCATCCTCAGCTCGATTTATCCTCCCCCCATCCCGTTCGGCTGATGACATCCGTCAAAGTATCGAGAAGTTGGGCTACGCGACCGGGATGGAGAAAACTACGGATCGTAAGCTGGGGCTCTCTGCGCTCGAAATTAGGTTTCTCACCTGCTTCGCCTTCACGCTTCCTCTTCTTGTGCCGATGTGGCTGCCGCTGCATGCTCTGCATACGCCGCTGATCCAGTGGATACTCGCAACCCCGGTGTTTATAATCGGGCTCTCGTACTTTGGGCGCAGCGCTATCACCTCACTTCGCGCGCGGTTCGCCAACATGGACGTGCTGATCGTTATCGGCATCGTCGCTGCCTACGGCTATAGCTTGAGCGGCACACTCCTTGGATTGGGTGAGAACTTCCTCTTCTACGAAACTGCGGCGACCATTACCACGATCGTCCTGTTTGGCAACCTGCTCGAGGAGCGCGCGGTGAAGAAGACAACCTCCGCCATCGAAGAGCTGCATGCGATTCAGCCGCGCCGCGCCCGCAAGGTCACTCGGAGCGAAAACGGAGAGGAGCAGATCCTTGATGTCTCCTACGAGGAGATTGCGGTCGGCGACACGCTCCTCGTAAACTCAGGCGACCGCGTCCCTGTTGATGGCAAAATCATAGCCGGGGAGGCCTCAATCGACGAATCAATGATTTCGGGAGAAAGCTTCCCTCAAGAGAGGGGGCACGGAGCAGCCGTCATCGGCGGCACCGTACTTCTTTCGGGGAGCATTCACCTACGCGCCGAGGCCGTGGGCGAAAGCACCGTTCTGGCGCATATCATCCTGATGGTTAAAGACGCTCAAGCGAGAAAGCCGTGCATCCAGAGCATCGGTGATAAGGTGAGCTCCGTTTTTGTTCCCGTCGTCCTCACCCTTTCACTCCTCACCCTGGTCGTGACCTATATCGTCCTCGACCTTAGCGCGCGAGATGCCATACTGCGTGCCATCGCCGTCCTCGTCATCGCCTGCCCCTGTGCTATGGGCCTGGCAACGCCGACGGCGGTGATGGTAGGCATTGGAAAGTCGGCCAAAAGCGGCATCCTCCTTAAAGGGGGCGACACCTTGCAAACCCTAGCCGAGGTGCAAACCGTAATCTTCGACAAGACTGGAACGCTCACCTCGGGCGACTTTAAGATCAAGCGTATCATCCCACACAACAAAGATGAAAACGGGGCGCGTATATTTCTCTACTCAATCGCTCGCCGATCTTCCCATCCCATCTCCCAATCTTTAATGCGGGAACTCATCGGAACGACACCGATATTCCTGCGTGAGATCCTTGAGACTAAAGGCATCGGCATTCAGGCACGCGATGAAAGTGAACGCTTGATCGAACTTGGGGGGGCAAAGCTACGCAAGCGTTACGGCGGCGGAGATGACGCCGCCTCTTTGTACCTTTACGTCGACGGCACATGCTTGGCCTCGGTTGAGATGGAGGATGCCTTGCGACCAGGAGCGATCGCAACCCTAGCAGCTCTCAAAGAGCGCAAGATAAAAACCGTGCTCCTCAGTGGCGATGTACAAAAGAGATGTGAGGAGATCGCCCAACACCTCGGTATCGATGAGGTCTATGCCGAAAAACTTCCCCAGGAGAAGCTCGAAATCGTCGCCTCCTATGCACGCAGCGCCATCACGGCTTTTGTAGGTGATGGAATCAACGACGCCCCCGCCCTAGCGCAGGCCTCGGTTGGCATCTCGCTTGGAGGAGCGACACATGTCGCCGTGCAATCAGCGCAGGTTGTGCTCCTCGACTCCAATCTCGAACACCTCAGCAAAGCCATCGCCATCGCCAAGCATACCCTGCGGGTTATTAAACAGAATCTATTCTGGGCTTTTTTCTACAACGTCTTGGCGATCCCACTGGCGATGTGCGGGATCCTCAATCCGATGGTAGCCGCCTTGGCGATGACATTCTCCGATGTTTTTGTGATCGGCAATTCGCTGCGGCTGAAAGCACGTAAGGTTTGATGGTGATTTCACCCGGGGGTTATGAGCAATTACCAACATAATAACGCAACTACCTGAAACAACTAGGATGTTTTATTTACATGCTGGATAATATTAAGTCACATCTGTGCCAAACTGCTCCATAACCATTATTAAAAGGAGAGATTAGGTGATTAGCAGAGCTTCACCCACAGAGGAAAAAGAACGCGGGAAGACTGCGTTTTTCGACCTGCTTACCTGCAACGAAGAGATCGCGGGTTTCGCCGACTTACGCTTAGCACTCGAAAAAAAAGCCCCTCTCCCCTGCCTCACCAAGGCTTGCTACGATCTGAAGCTCATGCCCACGATTAGAGCCCTCGTGGAGGCCACCCCAGACACTATTAAAACAGCTTCGCGTGCCCTGTTCGGCCAACTTGTCGACATGTTCTTCTCCAAAATTGACGCCAAAAACGTGATTAAGCAGTTCCTCAAGGATCATCCTTCAAGCCCACTCGAACCTGTCGAGCTAGCGCTCAAAACCGAAATGGCTGTTAAACAAGCATTCTCGAGCACGCTTGAAGTGTACATTCGCAAAGTTTTGCAGCACCTGATCGCGGCCGAGGCAAGGCGCATAGGCATGCCCTCGATTCGACAGTTCAACCTGCTCATCTGGGGAGCCCTCGATGATATCGTCGACAAGCGCGTCCCCATGCTCGTAGCCGAAGCGATGGGATTTCCAGTCTTCAAGCGCTACCAGTTAACGCTCAGGCCATCCAAGGAGATTTCCGGAAAGCTCCTCCCCGTGGCGTTCTCTGCCGACCCCAAGATGCTTGCCGCCTAAGGCATCTATTTTCTCCCTCGCGTAAACTCCCCTGATTGTCGATGATAGGGGTGCATATGTAATTGCTCGATAAGTGCAGATACATTTTCTTGACCTAGTCGACCAAGACCATGGAAAAGACCAAGAAGTTAGACCAGGTCCAAAACCAGAACGAAGACCGTCGTGCCCGTGGTTAATGAGAATGAGCAGTTACTCCATACGTTTTTTATGAGCACTTTCGCCAGCAGATGAGCACCATCACTCGAATAAAAGACAACGTCGATAAGATTGAACTTAACGGGAAGGTCATCTACCTCATCGGCACGGCCCACGTCAGCGCATCGAGCGCCCAACTCGTGTCGGAGGTCATTCACGAAATTCACCCAGACGTTATCGCTGTCGAACTCTGCCCTTCACGCCTGCAATCGATCCAAGATCCGGATCGCTGGAAAAATACCGATATCATTACCGTCATACGTCAGGGACGCGGGCAGGTGCTTGTAGCGCAGCTGTTGTTGGCCGCATTTCAGAAGAAACTCGGCAATAAGCTTAAGGTCAAACCCGGCGCTGAGATGCTAAGCGCCATCACCGCCGCACAGGAGCTAGGCTGCCCGATCGTAACCGCAGATCGTGACGTTAAGGTGACCCTCAAGCGCACCTGGAGCGCGCTTGGCCTTGGCGGCATTATCAAACTACTCTACTCGCTCCTGGAAGGAATTATCGAGGAGCAGCACATCGATGAAAAAGATATCGAACGTCTCAAGACCACCGATGCACTCGAAGGGGTAATGCGCGAATTTTCGGAGGCGTTTCCTTCCGTCAAAAAAACGCTGATTGAAGAGCGCGACCAGTATTTGGCGATGAAGATAAAGCAGGCGCCTGGTACGAAGATTGTCGCCGTCGTTGGCGCTGGGCATGTCCCAGGCATGCTGCAGTGGATTGATCAAGAGATCCCCCTCGCACCACTCGAAATTGTACCCGCACCCAAACTCTACAAACGTATCTTGAGCCGTCTCATACCGCTCGCGGTTATCGCCATGCTCGTCTACGCCGGTATAGCCTTCGGTCCACGCGCAAGCTTAAGTATGTTCTCAACCTGGTTTTGGGTTAATGGGCTGTTTGCTGCTGCCGGGGCGTTACTTGCACTAGCCCATCCGCTCTCCATTGTTGCGGCTTTTCTTGCAGCACCATTTACAGCGCTGCACCCCCTCATTGCACCCGGCTGGGTCGCAGGAATAGTCGAAGCGCTGCTGCGCAAGCCACGAGTCTCCGATCTTGAAAGCATCGGCGAGGATGCCGGAAGCGTGCGCGGCTGGTGGCACAACCGCGTCACCCACATCCTCCTCGTTCTTGTGTTAACAGGGCTTACAGGCCGCATCGGAACTTTCGTCGGTGCCTGGATGGTGGCCCGCGCGCTGTAGTTCTACGAAGATCTCTTACGTTTCTGCGAAGTTCTCGTACTAATAACTTTGAAATCCGCAAAAGAGCAATTTTTTTTTAAAGAAAATGAAGCAAAACGCCGTATCCCTTGGTGTGAGACAAAAGTTACCTCCCCCCTTACATCTGCTCGCTGGCTTACTGCTCGCTTTTTTACTGGTAGCATTAAGCACACCTACAGACTTTGCGTTCGCTCAGAGCACGGCCGCCACCGTCAGCCTGGAATAACACCGAAATTCTTTCGTCACAATTCATAAAGCTTTTTCGAAACAAGCCGATTTTTTATTACAGCACGGAAGCCCACAGAACTTTCGTACGCCTTGGAGGGCGCACCGTCCTCACAGGGAAAAGGAAATCCGGAACGTGTTTTCTTTCTGCATACCCTGAGAAAACACGCTCCGCCAAAACAGTGAGGTTGTAGTATGACCATTGGTAGTAACGACTCTTTCAAGCTGGGGAGAGCCCTTTCCAGCAGTACGTCTCAAATAAATAGTTCGTTTAACAAACTCTCCAGCGGAAAACGGATCAACAGCGCCAGTGATGACGCCGCGGGAATGGCGATCGTCAACGCGCTCGGAGCGGATGTAATCACCTCCCTTCAGGGCGCTCGAAATGCAAGCGACGGCATCTCCATCACCGATATGGCCGACAGCGCATTGAGCCAGATCTCTGATATTACCTCGCGTCAAGGTGAACTCGCTGCACAAGCATCGAATGGAACCCTGAGCGATGATCAACGATCAACGCTCAACGCCGAGTATCAGCAGCTTGATCAGGAAAAAAGCCGCATTATGAGCACGACACAGTTCAATGGTGTCAGCGTCTTCTCCGGCTCAACCATCCAGGTAGGCACAGATGGCAACAGCACCTCCCAAATTCAGCTTCCAGGGGTCGATGCGAGCGCGATATCGAACGCAGCTGATATCTCCACCCAAGCCGGTGCCCAATCAGCCATCGACTCGGTCAAGACATCGATCGACAACCTCTCGAAAGCGCGAGGCGAGATCGGATCCGTGGCAACACGTGTCGACATCGCCGAGAACGGCGCGCGAAACAACGCCGTTGAATTCGAAGTGGCGGCCTCTCGCATCCGCGACGTTGATGTCGCCGACGAAGTATCGAAGCTGGTAGGGGCACAGATCCGCCAGCAGAGCACTGTGGCACTCGGCGCACAGACCGGCAAGCTCAATGCCGATATGGTGTCGAAACTGCTCGGGTGACGGGTATACCGTCCGTAAAACGCTTTGTTGCAATAAGTGCATTTATGGCGGACGGAGAAGCGCGCTTCTAGCCCACCTTCGGTGCGAGAACCTTTTGCACTAGATTCCTTGACCCTTGAAACGTGTACTAGCTGAGTTGCATTTTCGAAGCAAGATTCTAGCCAAACACATTTGAAATTTAGGAAATCCCGACAGCTTTTGATGAAATGCAAGCGTTGAATACATTTTGGACAAACCTCCGGTTTGACTGTGTTTCTTTGAATGTGTTTGGCTATGTTGTCCCTTCATTCGACTCGCTTGCGCTCGCTCATGACAGGTTAAACCCTGAGCGAACGGAGTGAGTCGAAGGGCCGGGGGTA
>CAIXSY010000157.1 GCA_903922175.1 uncultured delta proteobacterium
CACGGCCTTAGCCGTCTTGTCCTACGACTTGTCCGACGAAGCACCGACCGCGAGGTCGGGCGAAGTCGGAAGCACTTGCCGCGCCTGTCCGCCGTCTTGTCCTACGTAGCACTTGCCGCGAGGCAAGGCGAAGTAGGAAGCTCCGGCCGCAAGGCCGGGCGAATGGGGAAACTCCTGATGAGGCAATAGACGTTAACGGCCACTACGTCAGCTAACTTTACGGCATCAGCACGTGGCGACGGAGGTCCTTCGCTGGCTTCTCTGGTTAACGTAACATTCAGACAAGGTTGCGCTCAGGATGACATAAAAAAAGAATGTCATCCCGAGCTCTACCCTTTTCCAACGCCCCTACACCAAATAAGGTATCACCTCAAAAAGGGTAGAGGGACCTCCGTCGCCCGCCGAGGTTTAAATTTCGTTGGCCGGAGACGTGGATTGCTCGTTCTACCCTAATTTAGTTCTTTCACCTATAATGAGTCCTTTCGGCCGAAGATGCTGCAGGATTGAGCCAGGCAACTTATTTAGCGTGGAACTAGCCAAGCAAATTTGAAATTTGGGAAATTTCGACAGCTTCTGATAGGATGTAATCCTACATGTACTACATTCTCTGGATTATCGCGCTACTCTTCGTTACGGCTGGGCTTGTCGGTACCATTCTACCAGCAATTCCGGGTGCGCCCTTTATATTCACCGGCCTCGTCATCGCCGCCTGGATCGACGACTTTAGTCGCGTTGGCGGCTTCACCCTCGCCAGCCTCGGCGCTCTGATGATTCTAAGCCTCGCCGTAGATTTCGTCGCTACGGCGCTTGGTGCCAAACGTGTCGGCGCCAGCAAGCTCGCCATCCTCGGCGCCGCTATCGGCACCATCGCCGGAATCTTTTTTGGACTCATCGGTGTCTTCTTCCTACCCTTCGTCGGAGCTGCCCTCGGCCAGTATATTTCGCAGCCGGACCTCTTTCGCGCCGGCAAAGTAGGTCTCGCCACCTGGATCGGATTTATCTGCGGCATTATTGCCAAGGTGGTTATCGCCTTTGTTATGCTGGGCATCTTTGTGGGAACGTACTTTTGGTAGGAACACGTGTCGACTAATCACCCGCTAAAAATTAAGAATGCGCGAGAGAATAATCTCAAAGGCATCTCGCTTGAGCTACCGCACGACACCCTTACGGTCGTAACAGGGTTGTCCGGCTCGGGTAAGTCCTCGCTCGCTTTTGATACGGTGTATGCCGAGGGTCAGAGACGCTACATCGAAACCTTCTCACCCTACACGCGCCAATTTTTCGATAAGGTCAAAAAGCCTAACGTCGACCTGATCGAGAACGTCCGCCCAGCTATCGCTATTGAGCAGCGCACGCGCATCACCAACTCACGTTCCACCGTCGGCTCGATGACGAGCATCAATGACTACCTCAAAATTCTGTGGTGCAGCATCGCTAAACCGGTTTGCCCACGCTGCAACGTTGCCCTAAAAAAATGGGACGGCACTTCACTCACCACACACCTCATAAAGCTTCACGCACTCAAAGGCTGTCCGCTGCTCCTTCTCTGTGCACCGCTCAAAGTCAGCTCTTCCGCCAAAGCACTTTCACGCGAGATCGAACGCCTTACCGCGCTTGGTTATACGCGCTTTTTTAATCCGAAAACCCTCGAAGTGGATAACTGGGACGAGAACAAGGCTGTGCTCGATCACGAGGGGCGGCTCATCGTCGTCCTCGACCGCCTCAAGGGTGAGGGCGTCAACAAAAAGCGTCTTAAGGAATCGGTCGAGCAGGCATTCCTTCTCTCCCGAAGTGAGAGCGCTGCGGGTGTGTGCTGGATAATTGCCCCGCTCGCACAACGCCGCGGCCGCACGTTTTTAAGGATAATCAATTCGCCCGCTCAAGCGAATATTCCACAAACAGCCTACGAGGTAGGCGAGTTTCGCAACACGCTCGGCTGTAGCCACGAAGATCTGCGCGTCGAAGATCCCAAACCGTCGCTCTTCTCCTTTAACCATCCCATCGGCGCCTGTCCAACATGCAAAGGCTTTGGAAAACTGCTCCTGATTGACCGCTCGCTGTGCGTCCCCAACCCGATGCTGACGATCAAAGATAAGGCGCTCGCCTGCTGGGCAGGAGACGCCGCCGCCGGGGACCTCAGGCGCCTGCTCAAATTCTGCGAGGCGCATGAAATTCCAACGGACCAACCCTGGAAAGATCTGCCCGCTCAAGCACAGGAGCTGATCTTTACCCATAAATCACGCGAATTCCGCGGTGTGCTCCCCTGGTTTAAAGTCATAGAGCGCAAGTCGTACAAGATGCACGTGCGTGTATTTCTGTCGCGCTTTCGTAACCAGTTTACCTGCCCAGAGTGTCAGGGTACGCGCCTCAAGCGAAGTGCTCTCGCCTACCAGGTACAGGGCAAAACACTTCCCGACCTGTGGAATATGCCCATCTCAAACCTGCTCTCGTATTTAGGCTCCCTGAAGGAGCAGTATCGCGCCGCCTCGCGTCTTCCGCGAGAGCTTGCCGATCTCTTTTCGGCGGTGCTGTCGAGACTACAGTCAATTCAGGAACTCGGACTACCGTACCTTACCCTTGAGCGCCAGGCGCGGACCCTTTCCGGCGGAGAGACGCAGCGCGTGAACCTGGCCGCGGCGCTAGGCAGCGAACTTATCTCGACCCACTTTGTCCTCGATGAACCCTCCGTTGGACTGCATGCGCGTGATACGGAGCAGCTCATTCGTTCGATGCGCCGCCTGCAGCAGCGCGGCAATTCGGTTCTGGTAGTCGAGCACGATCTCGACTGCATCGCCGAGGCCGATCAGATCATCGAGCTTGGACCGCTGGCAGGCGAAAAAGGCGGCGCTATCGTTTATAGCGGCGCGGCGGAGTCGTGGAAGGGAATTAAGGTCGAAGCCAACTTACGTACGAGCGAGACTTCACCCACCGGCCCTTTCCTCAATATTCGTAACGCTACGGCTAGAAACCTCAAAGCCCTCGACCTCGACATCCCCCTAGGATGTTTTGTGTGCTTAAGCGGGGTCTCCGGCTCGGGTAAGAGCACACTCGTGGATGAAGTCATAAAGAGTGCCTACGCGCGCCACGCCATCGGCATGAGCAGCACGAGCACAGAGAACGTCGTCTTGGGTTTTGAGCACCTCGAACAGGTGCTCCTCGTCGATCAATCTGCGCTTGCTCGAAGTCCACGCGGTAACATCGGCACCTACTCAGGCATCTGGGATACGGTGCGCGACCTACTCGCTCAAAGTGACGACGCTATTGCGCGTGCGCTTTCGCGCTCAGCTTTTTCCTTTAATGTCGACGGCGGGCGCTGCCCGGAGTGCAAGGGTGCGGGCTTTATCCGCGAAGACATGCAATTTTTGAGCGACGTCTTTATCCCCTGCGAAGTCTGCCTTGGAAAACGCTTCCAGGAGTCGGTGCTCGAGGTGCGCTTCAAGGGGCTTAATGCGCACGAATTTTTGCAGATGAGCATCGAGCGTGCCGCCACCTTTTTTCACTCCTCGACCTCTATCTGTGCTGCAGCCGAAACCCTGTGTGAACTTGGGCTCGGGCACCTTACCCTCGGCCATCCCTTAAGCGAGCTATCAGGCGGCGAGGCTCAGCGCCTCAAGCTTGTGCCCTTTATCCAGCGGAGCGCCCGCGGCAAGTCACTACTGATATTCGATGAGCCCACAACCGGGCTGCATCATTACGATGTGCAGCGCCTAGTGCAGCTCCTTAAGGAGCTGACGACGCGCGGCCACAGTGTTTTATGCGTCGAACACAACCTTAGTCTGATCGCCGCCTGCGATTGGATTATCGACCTCGGGCCGGAAGGTGGTGATGAGGGTGGGCACCTCATCCGCGCAGGAACTCCGCGTCAGTTTATCGAACAGCGTCAAAGCGGGCGAACATGCTACACCGCACTATACCTAAAGCAGTACGTTAACCAATTTAAGGCCGGTGCCAGCGTAAAGATCGACAAATCTGCGCAGCCTGAGGCTCCGCGTATCTCGTCCTCGGCTCTGCACATCCGCGGCGCCCGCGAGCACAATCTCAAAAATCTCGACCTCGATATCCCGCTCGACCGCATCGTAGCCTTAACCGGGGTTTCAGGATCGGGGAAATCCACGATCGCCAAAGATATCATCTACGCCGAAGGGCAACGCCGCTACCTCGACTGCCTTTCGCCCTATGCACGCCAGTTTATTAAAGAGCTTAAGAAACCTGAGATCGACGAGATCACCAATATTAAGCCGACGATCTGCGTCTACCAGCACACCTTTCAGCCGTCGAGGCTCTCCACCATCGGCACGATGTCGGAGATCTATAACTACCTGCGCTTGCTCTATGCCAAGACCGCAACGCAGTACTGCCCTGAGCACCCCGAGCAGGCTATCTCACCCTTATCTGCCGAAGATATCGCGGCTGAGATTAAGGCCATCTCGGCCAAAAGTGTGCGTCTCCTGGCGCCGGTAATTAAAAGCAAAAAAGGTAACCACCGCGCCGTTCTTGAACGCGCCGTGGCCTCTGAGATTACCCAGGTGCGTATCGACGGCATCTTTCTCGCCCCCGGAGCAGTGAGCATCTCCGGCGGTCTTGAGAAAACCAAGGTTCATAGCATTGATTTCGTGGTCGCCAAATTCAATCCGGCAAACGTCTCTCTCGACATGATCGAAGACGCCGTACGCCAGGCACTGAGCCTGGCTTCCGGTACCTTAATTGCGCTCTCCGAAAAGGGCGAGGTGGTGTTTAGCACGGAGCGCACCTGCGCGCAGTGCAAACGCGGATTTTTTAAGCCGGATCCTGAAGATCTCTCATTTAGTTCGCGCCGCGGCGCCTGTAAAACCTGCGCCGGAAGCGGCCTGGGCGAAGACGAGGAGCCCTGTCCGGAATGCCAAGGGGCGCGCATCAATGAGATCGGCAGAAACCTTCGTCTCGACCGCCACAACATCTACGACCTCTGTCGTCTGCCGCCATCACAGATGGCGGCCACGCTCGCTCAGATTCGTTTTCAAGCGCGCCACCGCCAGATCGCCGAGCCGGTACTGCTTGAACTCAACGGCCGAATTGAGGCCCTGTGCGCAGTCGGGCTTGAGTATCTCCCCCTCGCTCGCGAATGTGCCACGCTGTCCGGTGGTGAACTGCAGCGCTTACGACTTGCGGCAGCGATGGGCTCGCCCCTTACCGGGGTGATCTATATCTTCGATGAGCCGAGCGCCGGGCTTCATCCGCTGGATAATGAGCGGGTGCTAGCGCGCCTTACCCACCTTCGCGACCGTGGCAATTCAATCATCGTCATCGAACATGACAGCGAGACGATCGTAGCTTCCGATTACGTAATCGATATTGGCCCCGGCGGTGGACGACACGGTGGTGAGATAGTTTTTAGCGGCGAACGAGCGGCATTTCTTGCCGATCAAAATTCACCTACAGCGATCGCCATTCGTAAACCCGCCGGGGAGCTCTCCTGCGGCCTTAAAACCAACGAGCGCCTTAAAATCCGCGGCGGCACGCGCAACAACATTTCAAACCTTTCGATCGAGCTGCCCCTCGGTGCGATCATCAGCGTGGCCGGTGTTTCAGGAGCAGGCAAGAGTTCGCTCGTACGCGGCATCGTCGCCGAGACGATCTTGCACGGCAAGGGTGGCGAGACCCGCTGGACGATGAACGGTTGCAGTATTGAGAGCACACTTGAGATCGTGCGCTTGATTGAGGTCGACCAAAAGCCGATCGGGAGCACCTCGCGATCAACACCAGCCTCATACCTCGGCGTATGGGACGAAATTCGGGCGCTTTTTGCACAGACACTTGAGGCTAAGTCGCGCGGCTGGAAGAACAGCTTTTTCTCCTACAATACCGGCAAGGGGCGCTGCAGCGAGTGTAAAGGCCAGGGACAGATTAAGCTCGAGATGAGCTTTCTCCCCGATGCCTTTATTCAGTGCGAAACCTGCATCGGCTCGCGCTTTACCGATGAGGCCAAATCGGTGCGCTACCTCGGTACCAACGTGGCTGAAGCTTTGGGCCTCACCTTCGAAGAGGCGATGAGCCTTTTCGTCAATCACCGCCACATCTATCAGCCACTGCGTCAGGCATGCGACCTGGGCCTTGGCTATCTTACCCTCGGGCAAAATTCAACAACTCTTTCCGGCGGCGAAAGTCAGCGCATCAAGCTCGTCTCGGAGCTCAGTGGCACGCGCAAAGGCCACACGCTGTACGTTCTCGATGAACCCACCACGGGCTTGCACAAATCCGATGTCGCCCGCCTACTCGCCACCCTAAGGGCGCTAGTCTCGATGGGGAACACGGTGATGGTGATTGAGCATGACCCCGATGTCTTGCGCGCCTCTGATTACGTTGTCGAACTTGGGCCCGGCCCCGGCGAGCAGGGCGGGCGCGTGCTTTTCAGCGGATCGCCTAGCGAGCTGGCCAAGGCGAAGACCCCGTGGGGGAGGATATTTTACCGTCCGCAAAAAGTCTCGACGTAAAAACGCATTTGTGGCGGACGGAGGTCTACCCTTTTCTTGCACCATGCTACAGCCGTTGTTAACGCCGCAAAAAGGGTAGACCTAGCCCACCTTCGGTGCGAGAACCTTTCGCTCCAACAGCGGACAGGACAAGCAGGTCAAATGCTCACAGAAGCAAACTAGCATAAGGAAAAATATGGCGCATCCAACCTCCTGATTTCATGTAATAAAATTTAACATGAACTTGAATACTGCAGAGAACGCAACACCCGATGAACTTCGGATAGCCAAGCAGTGCAAGCCGACCACTGAGGGTTTCGTTCGCTTTCAGGCAATTGAGTTGCTACTTGCAGGATATGAAAAAGAAGACGTGGAGTTTACTGCTGGACGTTCATAGCTTCTCGCTTCTGGTTCCTCGCTGTTATTCCTTTGCCTTTCTGCGTGCTTTGGAACATATTATTCGCATTTGACGTTTGCTTGTTTTCTATTGGACAACCGAGTCGAATTGGATCTGCGGTGACTTAAAATATGACCAAAAATTCACTTTTCATATTCGTTCTTTTGTTTACCTCCTTCCCCTGCATAGCAGAAGATTTTAGCGGAGTTTGGAGAATTCACGTTGATAAAATGTCTGCCGCTTTCCCGCCCGATCTCAGTGAAGTCAAATTCCCGGTTCTTCTGAAACTCGAGAATGACGGCTCAAAGCTGCATGGAGAATTTCAAGACCAGTACGGTGTCCGCAAGGCACTGGCGTTTGCCGAAGTCGTAAACGACGGTGCGGATCTAATCTTTTGCGGCGTTGGCAGCACGATGGAAAAAGTAGGTTGGATGCCGATCCATCACGCCAAATTTGAGATGGGCCGGCTAAAGGGAGTCACCTACTGCTCAAGACGTAAATGCTTTGATTGGACTGCAGTCAAGGAAGATCCTCAAAACACAATCGGAGGAGAACAGAAGACCGCTCAGTAGTGCCTGTCATGAAGCCGGGCGGTCCAATGAGGTAGAACGATTTAGATTAGTCTTGGTGCTGGTCATGGTCCTGATTCTTGGCCCTGACCATGGTCATGAATTTGGACCATGACCAGCACCAGGACTAAGAATACCCCGCTGAAGCACTACCGGCTAAAGCCGAAGGTTTATAACCTGTAGGATGGAACAATAAAACTATAACAGGGGTGAATGGTATCAAGGCAAAGACCGACCATGTACTGACAATAAGCCCCAATTCTGTTATCAACACTCCATGGACGATAATATCTATCTTACACTTACCGAGGAATTTAACAGCGGGCGAGTGCGGGCAGTGATTACGTCCGGACAGGCCGATTGTAGAAGAAGCACTACGTTACCTCCCCTTTAGTGTGTGATCGTGCTACACTGCTAGCTATGCGTGAATACCGAGTAGGCACACCTGGAGCCGAAGTTTTCGATCAATTCCTTTCTGAAGACGACAACAGCCTGCGAGAGATGAGTCATGTAGAGCTGATTCGGGCTTGGAATGATTGGCTTGCTGCTGCCCAAAGTACCAATGCGTTTGATGCGGAGGAATATTCGCACAGTGCATTCCTTGCCCCCTATCTGTGGAAGACCTATGGAATTGAAAAGTAACAACTTAAAGCTTTTTGATAGCCAACACCATGAAACGACTCCTCTCAACCCTACTTCCCATCCTCGGTCCAATCCCCTTTCTAGCGCTCGCCATCGTCACGGCTGGACTTGCGCTCGGCGTCGCCGCTTGCTGCTTCCAACAGCTCTACCTATCGATAACGGCAGTCACGCCATGGCTGCGCTTTGCGCTCATCGGCATAGCGTTAGCATTTAGCTATTTCGTTTATGGCCTAGCGATTATCCTTATCGCCCCCGTCATCAACTTCGTCCTTGGCGGCAGGCTTAAACCGTACCGTGGATCGGCCGTGTCGCTGGCGGCGCTGCGCTGGTATGTGCACTGTACGATGACCCTCGTTGTGCGCCTTTCGTTTCTTGAGTTTGTCACCCCTTCCCCGTTCAATCTGCTTTTTTACCGCCTGATGGGGATGAAGATTGGGCGTAACGTCACCATTAATTCAAGCGCCATCGCCGATCCTTCGATGATCGAGCTTGCCGACAATGTTACCATCGGTGGCTCGGCGAGCGTTTTGGCGCACTACGCCCAGGGTGGGTACCTGGTGATCGCCCCGGTAAAGATCGGTAACGGCGCCACCATCGGCCTTCGTGCAGCGCTGATGGGAGGGGTGGAGGTCGGAGCGAAAGCTAAAGTTTTAGCAAATTCGTTCGTCCTCCCTAACACCAAGATACCCGCCGGAGAGACGTGGGCCGGAATCCCGGCGGTGCGGATTGAGCTTCCTAAAAACGAGAGCGCGTCCTAGTCGCTATGCTTCGCATAGCGACAGCCCTGTGATACAGGTGGCAGGGCGTGACACCGCTGCGGCGCTGCCAAGCGGAGGCTGCGGTGCGGCTGCTCTTCATTCTAAGCGACATTACTTGGCGTTTCAGCGCTTCACTATACCGTTTTATCACCTTTACTGCCTTAGGTCCCGTCTAGGCTGTCGAAATTTAGCCAGTTTCTAGCCCGTGAAAAGGTCCAGTTTTTGGCACCGCTGCCATGTGCTTTCTTGCCGTATGGGTTGCATTTTTCTTGGCCTCAGCCTCTGCCAGCCTTTGTCTTGGTCATGGCCGACTTACGCTAGTCTATAGTCACGCGCCACTGCCCTGGCCGCTCTATCCGGATTAGGACTTGACCGGCCAGGACAAAGGCTACGACTGTGGTTGAGACTGTGAGCAAGCAGCAGCGTGCAGTGTCTGAGGCAGAGCCCCGCTAGTCTCGACTCAAAAAGTGGGCCTCGCGTTATGGGCCGGATTTGCCAGGATTTCGACAGCCTAGGTCCCGTCCCATAGCACCACTGCCTCCTGATATGTATACTTATCTCAGGACGGGACCCATGAACCACTACATCCTCAGGCTTTTACTCATCGCTGGCAGCATCGCGCTGTGGTTTCTAACGCAGCGCCTCATTAGTAGACGCCTGCCGCAACAGCAGGGCATCTACGATCACCTGCACTACCTTACGCGCCACCTCAATGACTACCTCTTCTCACACCACCGAGCGGCTAACGTCTTGCTCGTCATAAGCTCATTTTTTATTGATGCTTTGACCCTCTTCGTCATTGCTTTGAGCATCTTCGGAGACTCCTTTACGCCATTCTGGGGATTATTGATTCTCTTCTTCCTACGCCAACTAAGCCAGATGATCGTGGCCCTTCCCGCCCCGCCACAGATGATCTGGCGACACCCGGGAGTGCCTTCACTATTTGTCACTTATGGGATCGGAAACGATCTCTTCTTCTCCGGGCATACCGCACTAGCGGTCTACGGCGCCTGTCAATTGGCAACGCTACAGAGTCCACTTCTGAGCGCATGCGGCATTGCGATTGCGCTCTTCGAGGCCGTAACGGTGATCGTTCTGCGTGCGCACTGGAGCCTCGATGTTCTCACCGGTACCTTTGCGGCGCTCTGCGTGGCGTTGCTGATCAAATAGTCTAACTACTCGCCCCCTCCTAGCGTGATGTAGAAAGATTCCCCGGCGATGGAGCGTATATTGAGGGCGACGACGATGATGGGGAACGTCGAGCGCCGGACGTGAGACGTCGACGTAGAACGTCCGGCGTTTGACAGTAAACGCCGACGTCAACGGGCGCGCGGAGCCAACCTGGAAAGCATCTGCACGATGCGCAAGACCAGAGCGCGAGCAGCGGCGAGCGTCTGCTTGTCAGTCAGCTCTCCTGCACCCTGCACTTCTTCCCCTGCACCTGCACTTCTTCTCACACACCGCGCGCAACAACTCCCCCAAACTCTTGATTAATTTGCGTGCAGAGACTGAGATAAAGGGCGTGGGCGTTCAACAACTCAGCTCACCGAAAGCGCCCCCTCCGTGGCTCCCGAATCGCCAACCGGCGCCGCAGTGCCACCGTTCGGAGCTGCGCCCTGTTCGGCCAAGCCTTGCTCCTTGGCGAACGAGACGTAGGCACACAGTAAACAGAGCGTGCCGAATGCCGCAATAACATCAGCCAACAACGAGGTGGCTGCATCCACAATCCAGTGGTCCAACACCGGGATAAAAACGATAGGTAGAATAACACAAGCCATGGGCACGATTATGATGGCGCCAGAGGCTAGCACCAAAAGTACTACCTGCCAGAATCTCCCCCGCGTCAGTTCGAAACTCCGCCGCATGGCCGTCGAGCCTGAAACACGCTCACAGACGACAACGGGCTCAACAAGTGCCAACCGAACAAGCAGGTAGAGCCCAGGAATAATCAGAAGAATCAGTCCGAGCACAATTGATAATCCGGTGAGGACACGGGTCCACCACATCCGGCCCCATGACCTAGCACCAACGCTCATTGCGCTGCCGAATGCTGGATGTCCCCCCACACAAGACGAGTAACCGACGGCTATGACTGCCGCAGTTGCCACGATCCCCACGAAGTTGTCGAGGAAGCGGGCGAACTTAAACGACTTTCGGACATCGTCCGGACCAAACACGAAATAATCCATGTAGCTACTAAGCAGGTCTAGAGGTAGCCAGATGGCAACAACAACGGCAGCAACAACTCCAAAGTGCTTCCGGTACAAACTCCAAGCGTGTCGTAGTATGGGGGTGATCATGGGATAGGCCAAATGTTCAACTAAACCACTCGCCCAGTATACTTTGAATTTACCTACCATGCTCCTGCGATGTGGTCGTGGCGTTTGTTAGGCGGCCACTTTAGCATATGCGGAATTCGCTTGCACCAATATTACAGCCCCCGACATGAAGTTAATCGCCGTCAACCACCTTGGATCGGGAGTCTGCGGTGGTTCGCATAGCATGACCTTACCTTTTGCCCAATCTTCGTCTGTCCAGTAACCGAAATCGCTCATGCAATCGTCTTCCGTGAAAGGAACTCCCGCATCTCGATGTTGGAAACGGAATTCCGTGACCTCTTGAAACTCTATGCTCACCGAAGTTGATAGGTTGGCGGGGATTCCATCGCGTTCAGATCGGTGCCATTGCAAGGAGAGACTTCGGTCTACTACTGAGTAACGTAAGCTTTGAAAATCGAAGTTATTGTGAAGATCAAGCTCATGAGTCGACTGTATGAGATAAATGCCGTCTCGAATTTCGAAGTCTCGAATCATGGGAAGCCGCCTAAAAAGATCGTTTATATTTCTGCCTTTATTCTACCCTCGAAACTCAAGCTAGGCAAAGCAGCCTAAAATATTCATCCCTTTTGGTGGGTCTACCTATCGGGGTATTACTTTTCTACATTACCCTCAGCCGCTGCCTCACCCACCGGCCCCTTGGCATCCGGGACATATTCTTGGAGCAGCTCCATGATGCGATCCGCGTCAGCCATAGCTAACTCGAAAAATTCAAGCTCCCACTGGTCGTGGCCGGGGGTATCAATCAGCACATTCACCAGTCCAAGCATACGCCCGCTGACACTCTGCTCGCGGGTAAAGTTGGTGATCTTAAGCCAAGGAACGCGTTTGGATTTGCGCGCCACTATCCCCTCCTCAAGCTCGACGTACTGATCGGTTATGCGATACGAGGTACAGGCCACACGCACTGTTTCATAAAGCATATGAATCAGAATGACGCCGAGTACTCCCAACAGCAGCCAACTCGCAATGGCGCTCGACGAGGCTAGGTATCGAATACCTACCGTAAGAAGCGCATAGACAAGCGATGAAAGATGGGCTCGTCTCAACGAAGGTTTGGTCTCAAATATAACTTTTTCGGCCATAGGATCTAACTCCGGTAGCACATCATAGCGCTTGCCTGGCTTGAAGTAAAAGGTCCCGTCCTGAGATAAGTATACACATCAGGAGGCAGTGGTGCTATGGGACGGGACCAAAGAAGAAAGCCAGTAAAGTTAGTGAAGTAGTATGTTGAAGAAATTAGAGAGTCTGAAAGCGAAGTTCGCCGCTGTATAGGTAAATACTCTCAGCCATAATCCTCATTCCGCGAATATGCGTCGAGCTGTCTTCTCCGACATTCCAAAAAATCGCTCGAAGCTCTGATGATACCCCATACGCGTCGGACGATGAGCAAAGGCCCGCGTAAACGCCACCAGGCGCGCGAGCCGCCCCTGGCAGAGCCACGCCGCAAAGTGCGCCCAATAGGAGTAGTACAGCTCTAGCTCTCGGCGACTCGCAAGTCTAAGGATCTTGCCGGTATAACGATAGGGAAGCGGCAGCTTTCGACCGCGGCGCATGCGAGCCTTCAGAACCGAGAGGGGCAAAAGATAATGATTCCTAGCTACGAGGCAAGCCAGTCCTTCAACAAGCCAGATCGGATCCCAAACGTTGCGACGTCCGCGAAAAAGCGCACACCAAAAAACGTGGTTCATCTCGTGGATGATAACTTTGTGGTAGTTACTGATGCTATATCCAGTAAGCGCCCGGCTCTTAAGTACCAACGTGCCATCGTGCAACACAAGCGCCTTAGCTAAGGGAAATGAGTAGTAACGACAAGCGCGACGCCACTCAGCGACGCTGTGGGCAATGACCACGACGACACGCTCAGGGCCACGTCCAAAGAGCTTTTCGTTAAGAGCATAGGCTTCTGCGCAGGAACGCTGTACTGACGTAGCGATGCTGCGTTGTGAGTGAAAGATCAAGCGACCAGCGGCAGACATGTTCAGTCCGTTCTCCGTTTTGCGCACTTAAGCAGAGTGCCTGTCCGGCAATTCAAGCTGGGGAGATCTTTTACTCTACCCTTTTTCAACGCCCCTGCACTGAACCAGCTATCACCCCAAAAAGGGTAGATTTCCTCGGGATGACAGAGGACGTGAACGTTACTTCAATTTACGGACAGGAACTAATCTAGTGCGTGGGCGAGGCGGCTGTCTAGCCATGGAGTTGCCTATGGTAAAACACACGGGAGCACAACGCTGATTATTCCACCTGGCGAGCGTTGTTTACCCACACTTTTTCCCGTAGCGCCCATAAATACACCGAGAAGGGTTAAGTGGTCGAACCGCCTGCTGGAGCCGCCCCTGCAGCCATTATGGCATCAACCAACTTCATATTCAGAGCCGGGAGCACATCAGGTGACACCCTATCATAATACAGCGTGCAGCGTTCATCCCTCAGATAATCATGGAAACTAGCTTGAAATTGCCCAATCCGCTGAGTATCGATATGCTCGTACTTACTACCCGGCTCTCCAGCTTTTGCATAAATGTGCGCCATGTCGCTCTTAGCGTCAACGACAAACATGTGCATTATCTTAGTCTTCGGATGTAAAAGCTGCTGACCAGTTTCAAATTGGCGCCTGGTTTGGCTGCTGGACGGGCGAGCCTCGGGAAGAGGCGTCGCATTAAAAACAGCTTCAAAACCCTGGGGAAGCGGGGAGTTGAGTTTCGCCCCCACATCTCCCGAACTCAAGCGACAATGCTTTGCAACGTGAGAACGCTCGACTTTTACGCCGTTGGAGTAAACATATTCCCCACGGTGCCTCTCTGACCGAGAAGCTTCATTTGTCGCAGAAGCAGAAGGGGTATTCCTATTTATAGCCAGCCAATTAAGCATACAGCTCGACTTACTTGAATAAACACATCCCGTTGGCGGGTCCAGGTGCTAATGCCACACTTCTTCGGGATCCCTCCATAACTCGGGGAGAATCAGGTGATCGGATCGCTTATTGGACCCGCCGTCTTAGCCAAGCCACTTGGCGACCAAAGCCGGTTCCCCAGTATAACACAACCAGTTAGTTATCCAACTTTCCACAAATAAACCGCCCTGGCCTCAGTGATTAACTCTCCCCGTGAATTACTTCTTCTCTTTCATGCTCTCAATACTATATTCTTAATCAGCATCTTAGCTCATTTACCCAAGGCCAAGGATACTCGCTCATGCCCACCAGTCATTGCTGCTCATGTTCATGCTCCTTTAGCATCACGGATGGCGACACGGCTTTTTACCGCACGATGGGCGTTCCAGCGCCGTTGTGGTGCCCTACCTGCCGCGCCCGGCGGCGATTCTCGTGGCGCAATGAGCGCTCCCTTTTTAAGAGCCGCTGCGCCCGAAGTAATCACGATCTTATCTCAACCTTTCCCCCAGAATCAGGGATCGTCGTTTTCGATCGTGATCTGTGGTGGCAAGATGACTGGGACGCTCTGTCGTATGGCATGAGCTATGACCCGGCGATAAGCTTCTTTGATCAGTTTGGCGCACTCCTCAAGCACGTGCCCTTTCCGGCAGTTTTTAGCGCGCGTTGTCAGAACACCTCCTACTGCAATCATGTCGGTGAGATGAAGGACTGCTACCTAACCTCTGCCTCATGGGCCTGCGATCGTGTGCTCTACGGCAATCAGATGATCAGCCTTCGCGACTGCACGGATGGCTTGGGTCTGGGACACTGTGAGCTATGCTACGAGTGCGTCGGCTGCGAGGGTCTCTACAACTGCGTCTATGCGATCGATTCTGAGGGCTGTAGCGACTGTGCCTTTCTGTACGATTGCCTCGGATGCCGATCCTGCTTCGGCTGCAACAACCTACGCCACGCTTCGTACTGTTTATTCAACCGTCAGTGCTCGAAGGCGGAGTATGCGGCAGAGCTCGCCAACCTCAACCTGGGCTCGTATGCAGTGCTCAGTCAGCAGCGCGCGCAGCTTATCACGAGGATACAAAGTGCTCTGCACCGGGCCTCACGCCAGCGCCAATGCGAAGAGAGCATCGGAGAACACCTGATTGAGTGCCGCAACTGCGAGTTCTGCTACAACCTCAGTGGCCGCACGCGCGACTGCAAATACACGATGATGGGCGGTATGGGATTAAACGACGCCTACGACTGCTACGGTGTTGGTGAAAGCGCTGAATTGATGTACGAGAGTATCGACTCAGGCGCAAACGGCATGCACTATCTAGCCGACCTCGTCGTCTGGACCTGCACCGACGTAGCCTACTCGATTAATTGCCACAACTGTCAAAACTGCTTCGGTTGCATCGGCCTGCGCGGAAAATCGCACTGCATCTTTAATCAGCAGTACTCGGCGGAGCAGTATAAAGCACTGCGGGCGCAGATCGTAAACCACATGCAGCACAGCCCCTACCTGGACCGGCGTGGACGTGCGCACACCTACGGTGATTTCTTTCCAAGCGACCTATCACCCTTCGCCTACAACGACACCCTCGCCCAAGATTACCTTCCCTTAAACGAAGAAGATGCCCTCAGCGAGGGATTTCGTTGGCGATCCTACACCGAGAAATCTGCCAAAATAACCATCTCCGCCGATACCCTCCCCGATCAGCTCGCGAATGAACTGAGCGCCCTGGCGCATGAGGTTATCGGCTGCGCTGCCTATGCGGAGAAGCGCCCACGATGCACGAGCGCTTTTCGCCTGTGTGCCGCCGAGCTTGAGTTCTACCAGCGCATGAACCTGCCCCTGCCGCGCTACTGCCCGAATTGTCGCCACGAACGACGCTTTGGCTTTCGTCGCTCTCCCTGGCTTTGGCAACGAGAATGCTCGTGCCGCGAAGGCACACATCCCCATGGCCCTCGTGCTTGTACCGCACCGATGTGGACAAGCTTTGCGCCGGAGCGTAAAGAGAGGGTGCTCTGCGAGCGCTGCTATGAGTTGTTGATAATGGGATAGAAAGGTGGATTACTTGGAGCAAAGAGAGCGAAATGGTTACCTGTGATCGATTTAGTGGTGGAACGATCGAAGTCGAAGCTGCAGCGCTCGAAATGCGCCCCTCTACCTACGGGTTAGTACTTAATGATAATTCGATCTTAGTTTCACGCTCCCGGGGTACAGGGAAGCTCCGTTTACCGGGCGGCGGCGTCGAGAAGGGTGAAAAGATAGTTGAGGCCCTTAAGCGCGAGGTCACCGAGGAAACCGGTCTTGAGATTCAGGTGAATAGCTTCATCTACTTCACGGAGCGCTTTTTTCACAACGACCCCAGTAACAGCAGCTATCAGTGTTACCTCTTTTTCTTCGACTGCACCCCTCGTACATTCGAGATATCCCCCTGCGATAGCGCGCCAGACAGCGATCTGCATAAGGCGGAGTGGATTTCGTGCAGTGAACTATCTGCCGATAAGTTTCACAGCTATGGCGACTTTATAATCGACTATTTGAAAAATCGGGGGCGGGTTTCCTGGGGGTTCTAGTGGTAATTGCTCATTAAGTGTGGGGAATTATAAATCTTGAACATGAACTGGAACTGTTCCCGATTCCTGCTCCTGCCCCTTATCCTCTTGATTGGAATAGGAAAAGGAGCAGGGGCAGGAATCAGGAGCAGTTCAAGTGCAAGTTCAAGCAAGTTCCTTTTGCCCGGGGTTATTGAGCAATTACCTTCAAGTGGACCCAACTAAGCAGTTTTACTGGCTTTCTTGCCAGTGCCTGTCCGCTAGGACAGGCACTAAATATGGCTCGTGCTGCGAAGCTACCCTGCCGATAATAAAAGTTGACTATCTACAACGCAAGGAAAGCTATGAGCATGAAAATGGCTGATGTCATGACCGCCTGTCCCTACAACATCGACGCCAGTAGCTCGATTGAGCAGAGTCTCAGAACGATGCAGACGCGCGAGATCCGCCACCTTCCCGTGGTTGAGCGCGGCGCGCTTCTCGGGATTCTTTCGGAGCGAGACATACGCCTCTCTATGGTTGTTTGCGGAGCCACCGGATTTTGCCCGACCGCTTCCGATCTCTGCTTTAAAGAACCGTATGTGGTTCGCGACGATGACGAAGTCGCAGAGATTGCCTTAGAGATGTCGCAAAAGAAGATCGATTGTGCTCTCGTCGCGGATAAGGACGGAAATTTCGTTGGAATTTTTACGACGACTGACGCCTGTCGCCTGCTGCACCTCGTGCTCGAGGAAGAGAAACTAAAGAGAGAATAAGTACGAGCATCACCTTAAGACCGATCCTTGTGCTGCACCGCTGGACCTCCCAGCCTTCTTGTCCGTCCTTCGCTCGCTCGACGCCGCCCATGATCCCGGGGCCTGTTCACCGTGCTCACCCATAACGCTCGGTAACTGTTGCCTGCTGACTAGTTATCGGCAATACTCTGACCCATTCCTGCTTTCGGGACTCGACACGTTCAAGAGGGTTTTACCGGCCCTCCTTTTGCACCTCGCTCGCTTTCTTGCCTACGCATCAATCGCCCTGTTACCACGGCAACTGTAAGGCTAGATACCAGGCGCGGGGTTAGCGCTTACCTGGGCTGGGCTCTTCCCCAAGCTGAACTTGACATCCTTGCTGGACGCTTCTAACTACTCGCCCCTCATCGACTAACGATGACGTCAAACGTCTAGCGCGGGGCTCCGGCGTTAGACCTTGGACGTCGGCGTCATCGGTTCCCAGAAATAGTCATTTTGTTAGGGTTATAGGCACAGCATGAGGAGGGGGAGAGTAGGTACGTGTATCTACCCACACTTAATGAGCCGCGACAAAAACCATATCGCGATCTATTAATCCCAGATAAGATCTCCAAATGTATTCAAACTGGTGGTGCGCCCTCACCCCATTGCCTTATTTCGAGGTTTGTTAAGTTTACTAGAGAGAGGTAGTTTTAGATCGTGAAAAAAAATTACTGGCCTGAGGTCCAACTTTTTGCGTTGTCTTTTTTGACTCTCTTTCTCGAGCTTTTGCTGCTGCGTTATCTCAAGAGCTCAGTCTGGTGCCTGGCTTATTTTCCCAAACTTATCCTGATCGGCGTTTTCTCGGGAATGGGGTTGGGATTCCTATTTCATTCAAAAATAAGCAATTCGAACTCGCGCTTTGTTTTTACCACAAGTTTTATTGTTATCCTCCTGTTAGTGGCGACGACTCAACTGTTTCCGGTCCCCCTGCCGCACATGATGGGCGGCGATATTGGTGCGGAGCTATACCTTGCGGGAAGTTCGCTCACAACGGAGCTACTAATTTACGCCAAGATCTTTCCCCTGTTTCTCGGCTCCCTTTTGTGCGTAGCAGGCATAAGCCAGCTTACGGCAAGATATTTCACAAAGTTCTCCGCATTACGTGCTTATTCAATTGACATCGCCGGTTCTTGCGCTGGGATCGTATCATTCTCCCTGCTCTCCTTTGCTGGAGCACAGCCCGAGGTCTGGTTTGCACTCACCGCCGTGATTGTTTTGTTCTGCTGGTCTAAAGAGTTTGGTTTTGTCGATCGTGCCGTTACCTTGCTGGCAATTCTTGCAACTGTTGGCCTGGTTAACCTTCAGGAACGCCTATTTTTAGGAAGTTATTCATCTGAAACGATGGTGGCCTCCGACTGGTCTCCATACCAAAAACTCCAACTAACGACCCTGCCCGATTCGCACCAGCAACTTTTTGTCAATTCAATAGCCCATCAGCTATTAGCTAACCCGGGAGACTTTGAGCATTCGTCCATGTTTTCTTTCTACTCCCGGCCATACCATGTTCGCAAAGACAATACGCCTCCGCTGCCCATAAAACGAGTTATGGTAGTCGGAGCAGGTACCGGCAACGACGTCGCGGCTGCCCTTGCTGAAGGAGCCGAATACGTGCTCGCGATAGAGATCGATCCCAAAATAGCTGAGTACGGCAAACGCTATCACCCCTTAAAACCTTACGCAGATCCGCGAGTCAAACTTGTTATCGGCGATGCACGCGCAGTAATTGCTCAGTCACAGGAAAGCTTTGATTTAATAATTTTAGGTCTGACTAATTCTTTCGTTAAGGCTAGCCCTCTGGCCCAGATCCGCCTAGAGAACTACCTCTTTACCCTCGAAGCTTTTGGGTCCATGCGGCGCTTGCTAAACGATCAGGGAGAACTGGTGGTTTTCAATTATTTTCACAACCCATGGCTTCAACGACGTGTCAGAGATCTGCTCAGCGCCTCTATCGGCAGCTCACCGCAGATCCTGTATGAGAGCTCCGGGTATGTTCAGATTAGTGCGAGAAAGATCTCGTCCTTCAGTCCCGGCATCACACTCGACAAATATCAGAATCTTCCCACCGACGACTGGCCTTTTCTTTACATTGAGCGCCCTTCTATACCAATCACCTATAAAGTTGTGGCATTAAGCATAATTTTTGTCGTGCTTATCTTCATGGCTGCTGGTTCAATGCTTAATCCGCCAGCGTCAACCTCCCCCAAAAGCGAGGCTGAGATCTCGCTACGCGTTGCCTTCTTTTTAATGGGAGCAGCTTTTTTTCTTTTAGAAACCAAAGGAATCACTCAATTTAGCCTAATATTCGGGGCAACCTGGCTGAACAATTCCCTCGTTTTCCTGGCCGTATTGTTGATGGTTTTGCTCGCCAATTGGTGCGCCCTGCCCCTGCGAGCAACGGCATCGCCGTTTATTTTTGCACTGCTCTTTCTTAGCTGCATATGGAGCAGCGCCTTCGAACTGACCGCCCTAACCGAAGTGGTCAGTCCACTCTGGCGCTTTGTTTGCGCCAGCCTGGTGGTGTTTTCACCAATATTTTTTGCTAACTTGGCTTTTAGTCTATACTTCCGCCATCAACAAACGCCGGAGAATATCTTCGGCTGGAATCTGATGGGAACAACAGCAGGATGCCTTTTAGAGCTTACAAGCACACTTGCCGGTTATAACACCCTTGCCCTCCTCGCTCTGGCGCTCTACGTCGGGGTTTTTCTAGCCCTGAAGAGGGCAGAATCACTGTTAATGAAAAGGGCGAAGCATGTTGTCGTTCCTCGTGGGGGCCAACATCAGCCGACTTATGAAGCCTACGAGACGCTGAGCGTCGGCTCACTCCCCTCTGGTGCAGTTCAACTCAGCGATCGACCGATTGAGAAAAACATAGCCTAACGCTTTGGGATAGGCAGATAGTATATGCGATGCAGGAACCGGGTTGTGGAGTTCATGAGATCGGACGTTACGTTAAAAGAGATGCCTCAATAGTAAGCCGGGAACTAAAGCGCAACCGCCTACCACCACGCGTTA
>CAIXSY010000158.1 GCA_903922175.1 uncultured delta proteobacterium
ACGGCGGTCGTGTATCAATTCATCTGGAAAACTGACGGCGGCGGCGGCGCCTGCCGTCAGCTTTGTCCTGCTGGAGGCAATTTATTAATTTCTTGCCGCTTTTCGTTCTCCAGAAAAGTAGCTTTTAGAAAACAGGGTCTTTCCGGACAGGCTCTAACTAACAGAGGAAGTGAGGCATACAAAAAAATAGGTATCTGCTCAATAACTTGGGGCGAGTCCTTACCCTAGTCTTGGTTTTGTTCAATAATTTCGACCAAGGACACAACGAGGACTTAAGACCAGAGCCAAGACCAGGACTAGGCCACCCTGCACCAGCGGCCTTTCCTGACCGATTGTGCCACATGAATTCTAATTGACCAAGTCATGTGACCTAGTCTATAATAGCTATATGAAACAACAGGTCCTAATCTCTGCGTTTAAATCCAAGTGCATATCCATGCTCAAGCGAGTAAGGGAAAGTAAGCAGCCGCTGACGGTAACGCTTCGCGGTGTCCCTCTGGTTAATATCATCCCCGTCCAGGACGAGGATTCCAGTCCTCCGAAAGAGCTTGGCGCGTTGCGGGGCCTAATGACTATCAAGGGGGACATAGTTGATTTTGATTCTACGGCTGACTGGGACGCTTTGAAATGAAGTTACTTCTCGATACCCATGTGCTGATATGGTCGCAAGAGGCTCCAGAAAAACTGGGGGCATCGGCTCAGGCTCTCTTGCTTGATCCACAGAATGATAATCTTGTAAGTCCAATCTCCTGCCTTGAGATCGCCCAATTGCTGTTTCGAGATCGAATTCAGCTTAAGCTTGAGCCGCACGAGTGGTTCAAAAAAGCCATTGATAAACTGCATGCTAAGGTTTGTGAATTTTCGCCGGAGATCGCACTCGCAGCATATCAACTTCCAGGCGAGTTTCACGCCGATCCGGCGGACAGAATTCTCGTCTCTACTTCAAGATATGTGGATGCGCAATTAATTACTGCAGACAGAAAGCTGTTAGGTTATCCGGCAGTTATGACAGTTAATGCACTAAAATAAATTCCTTATCGAGGTAACTGCTCATTACGTGTGGGCTGAACGTAATGATCGTACGAAATCTGAATCACTCTCCGCTTTATCGGCCTATCACCAACTTTCAGCTAAGGATTTAATCCGAAAATGCACCACCGATACTGAAGGTGGCTTGATTGTTTTCAAAGTATAAAAGATCAACAAAGATGGCGCTTGCTAACAACACTGCTTTTTCATTGGGGCGCAAAGTGGGATCCAAAAACTCAAGAAGAAGGGTGTCGGCGTCTAAAAACATCTCTGTCATCGCACCACCCCACTTTTTTGAAATTCTTGCAATCTCTTTCCCGTTTCGCTTGAAAGGAAAAGTCCAAATACGAAACAGTCCAGATTCCATCCTAGAAGACTCGTGTTCAAGTTCATCATAAACAACGAATCTTTTTGTGAGAATTGAAAACTGTTTTTCGAGATATCCTAAACTGCGCCCTGCGGCATCTTGAATCTCTAATCGCTGGAAATAGAATCGAAAGGGATGATGCGCTATTAATTGCTCTTGGCGTTGATTATCGAAAACATGAATATCGAAATTGCGCCAATGACCGAGAATTTGACGCAGGCACATGCCGACAAATCCTTTTTGTTGCTCGGCTGCAAAACCAATTTGCTTACCACTCTGAGTATATATTTCGTATTTGTTACGAGTCTCAAAGCCGAGAACTTCGACCAGTTCCTTTACCTGCTTAATTACAACGCCGCTCTCCTGGTCCAAAATATTCAACATGTCAGCAATTGGTAGCACATAGAATCAAGGCAGACGAGGGACAAAAAAGACCTTCTTTAGGAATGCGAATACAGGCCACGACCAGGAGCACGCGCACGATATTCTTTACCCGGACTTAATGAGCAATTACGTATTTCCAAGAGACAAGTCAATATAGGGATAGCAGCGCCTCAGATCTGAGGCGCCACACTTCGAATCTCTGTCTTACCCCAGCTCATTACTGACTCCGCCGTAGGCGAACACTTTGGGGCTGTCCCGGCACGAGCACTCGCCTGCCTTCGAGGCTTCTGGGACAGCCCCTCTTATACCTTCGCCAACCACTGATACCCAACCCCCCGCACCGAACGGATGTACTCTCCGGCCACCGCTCCAAGCGACTGGCGCAAGCGCATGACGGCATTATCGACGGTGCGTAGGTTGGTCTCCTCGGCCGTTCCCCATACCTGATCCTGGAGCTCTTTGCGGCTAAGCACGCGTGGTGAATTGCGCACGAGAAGCTCCAACAGGCGCATGTCGTTGGGAGCAGGATGGTCAACGGCGTCACCACTAGAGTCACTAATAGTGACTGCCTTGAAGTCTATGGTAACAGTCCCAAGCCGGAGGCGTGACGAATACGGCCGGGCAACTACCACTTTCTTCACTCTGAGCAGAAGCTCTTTGAGATGGAACGGCTTCGGAATGTAGTCAGCCGCCCCAAGTTCGAATCCTTCAAGCCTCTGCTCGACCGTGTTCACGGCAGTTAAGAAGATCAGAGCTGGTGAACAAGTTTTTTTTAGCTCGCGGGCAAAATCGAAGCCGGATCCGTCAGGAAGCATGACATCGATCAACGCGATCTGGGGCGCTGCGGCCTTGACCGCGACGCGGGCTTGGGCGATTGAGACCGCCCAGGTGACATGATAGTTCTCCTCACGCAGGCATTCGCAAAGCGTTGCTCCAAGGCTTTCATCATCTTCGAGTAACAAAAGGTCGGTCATAGTCGTACAGCCTCTAAGGTAAGTTCACAGGCAAAACCATCGTCTGGGTTCGTAATCTCGAAACTGCCCTTCATCTGCTCCATTAATTGACGGATGAGATAGATCCCGATACCACTGCCACTGGTCGCCGTATGACGATGGAAGAGACTTCCCAGCTCTCGTGCCTCACCATGGAAGCCCGTCCCGTTGTCCTTGACGAGTAGCCTAACATTGGGTCCTGTTTCACGCAGCGTAAGACTGAGGCCAGTCGCCCGCCCGTGCACAATCGCATTTTGCGCCAGGTTATGCAGCACGGCACTAAATGCCCGAGTGTCGGCTAAAACACGTGCATCGGTGTTAAGTTCGACGGTCAGTGTGGGGAATTCCTCGCGCAGCGATTGCACTGCTTGGCTGATGAGGATCGGTTCAAGAAGTACGGATCCGCTATTAATAGTCGAGAGGAAAAGTGAATTTTCGAGCTGCAAGGTAAGTCGATTGGTCTGTGACACCAGGCGCTGAATCAGTGTCTGAACACCCTCATCGTGCACCTTATTTTGAATGGCCTCAGCTTGCAAACGCAGGCTAGCTATGGGGGTTTTGAGCTCATGCGAGAATGTCGAGAAGAAGCGCAGCAACTCGCCTCTCTGGCGCGCTTCGCGGACAACGTAATAGCTTAGTGCTCCAGCGCCCAAAAACAGCATTCCGACAAGAGTTATCCCCTCCCACAAGAGCATTCGTTGCTTGCGCAAAAGCTTATCTCCGTGCTCCGGTGCAATTGTTTGAAAACGCTCTAATTGAACGAAGCTAAAATAGATCCACCAACCAGAGAGCGAGGCATTAAAAAGCGCCCAGACGACGATTATGAGGACCTTAAAACGTACCCCTGATTTATCGCTTGTCTTCGCACCCCGGGGGTTTTCTTTATTGTAATTACTCATGCACTTACCACCACATGGAGCATCAAGCGCTCCTGCGGCTACTATAGTAAATAGTGACTGCGATGGGCAAACGCTATTTCCCAAAGCAATTTCAGAGATTTGGTTAATTTCTATGGATGAGTATGCAGTACCGCAACATCAGGAGTATTGGCGAAGACCGTCGGATGGGTCGTAGCAGCAGCTGATGCAGTCAGCAGAAAGCAGATCTCTGATAGTGGCCAACAGATGACAGATAGGCTCATGCGCAGCCGGTTCAACACTCGTCGGTCTGAGGCAAAGCCTTGCTAAAACTTATACTTCAGCGTCGCATAGCCCATATTGAGCGTGTAGTTCGAATATGGCCAGGTGCCACCCATGACGGCGCCGTTATAGTCGCCATTCGATTTCGTAGCCACGTCGCTATAACCGGAAGCTGTGTAGTCGCCGAAGTCGAACCTCTCCCACACGTAACCTACGGTAAATGACCACGGCTTGGATATTCGGTAACGAAGCGCCGCGTTTACGCGCTGCAAAATAGTATGATCGAGTTCATTAAAGGAGCCCGGATCAAAGGCATTATTGTCGTTCAAGACAGCGGTGCCGAGCGGACTGGAATAGTCGACCTTCCCGTGCGCATCGCTAAGCGAGTAATCAAGGTCCAAGAATAATGTTTTGCTGATAAGGGTAACGGTACTTCCCGCTCCAACCGTGTGAATTTGGTCCACGGTCTCTGCACCCCAATTGCTATTGGAAGAGACACCGGTGTCTCTTGTATACGGGTCGCCGGCACCGCTCAGGTAGAATTGGCGATCTCCTTCACGGCTGGTGTGTTGTTCAAAGCTGTAAAATGCCTTGAGGTTCAGCCACTTCGTTGCCGCGTAATTGACATCTCCTGAGAGCATATAATAGCGATCATCAAGAAGACCGAAATCCGACTCAGTATAATCACTCTGGCCGTAGAGAAATGATCCGGTAAGATCCACGGTCTCACTTGGGGTCATATTTGCCAGAAAATGTACCTCATCAGAGTCCTTGGAAGCCTGATTGTACTTTCTCAAGAGAGGAAGCTGAGTCTGATCCCCACCATCGAGGTTAGCAGCGGTATAGTCATAGGAGCCGATGCGCTTGAACGATTTTTCAAACGAGGTCTTGAAGTTGACCCAGTCGTTTACCGTTTGGCTAATAGAGGTCTCTATGCTGTTTTCACTGTCGTTATTAACCTCGCTATTGTCACGTGCAGTGCCTTTGTACGTGTAGGCCAGCCCAAGGCGAGAGCTATCCGTAACCCGGATACCGGCGTCAGCTCCAGCTGTTTGGGTGGTGTAGCTTACCGGCACATTGGTTATCGGAGAGTTCTGCCAATTAGAATCAACGCGAACGTAGCCCGGGAACTGAATCTGGTCAGTGTTATTATCATAGCCATAGAAGCGATACTTTGCGCCCAAGTCCAGCCAGTCCGTCGGACGAGAGGTCAGGGCAACTCGATACATCTGGGTTGAAACGGCGGCATCGGCACTCTGCGTCGGAAGCGAATCGGATTGAGATGCGTTAAAGCTCGAGCCATTAGCATTTCCAGAGACAGCAGTGTTGCTCGTATAGGACGTGAAACTATCATCCTGTGTCATCCACCCCAACGCACCGGTCATGGTCAGGCGACTCTTAAAGGGAAGATCGCCGATAGAGGCCGTAAACGTCGGTCCATGGTAGAGATTATCCGGCGCAAGCGCCATACGCCCGGTCGCCGATCCCATATTCATCAATCCGCCACCGACTGCGTTGGCAGGATTGGTATAGGCTGAAGGCGAGGTACTATCGCTGGCTCGGAATGGATTATCCCACGTCAGCGCACCATTGGCATTCTCAAAGGAGGAGATGTAGTAACTGCCCGATAAGAAGAGGTCCTTCGTCGCATAGTCTACCCCAAAACGGGCCTGCGTTGTGTGGTAGTCGATCGGATTTATAATTTCCGTCACATTGCCGAAACCGAAGGATGACATCAAGGGCTGCGTCCCCTCACGGTTTTCACGTGAAGCTTCCATGCGGAACGTAACCGTCTCTACCCCATGATACTCAATCTTTGCCTTGCCCGTCTTTCTGAGGATGCCTGCATTGTATTCTTGGCCCGTGGCTTTGCTTTGCTCAGTTAAGCGACTGGCCGCATCAGCCAGTGACGTCGAAGACTGCATCCTGCTCTGTGCTCCATCGGGCAACGTCAGCTTGTCGGTGCCAGCGCCAGAGTAAAGCGTTCTTGCCCCATCCATATAGTTGTGAGGAATCTGGTCATACGAAAGATCGGCCTGGTACTCTCCGTAGCGCCCCATGGAAAGTTCAGAGCTGCGATCCTCGCGCCCGATATTACTCGAACGTAAGGTACCATGATCGCCGGTACCCTTATCATCATAATTGAGCGTGAATCCGCCGAATCCGCCCGAGGAGCGGTCCTGGTATTCACTAGACTTAGCCGAGTCCTTGAGGCCCTCGCCGACAATACCACCCGCCTCTACCTCACCGCTCAAATTACTCTTCTCGTCCTCTGCTCGCGCGAATGAGGGAAGAGCAACTACTGCTAGAAGTTGAAGCGAAACCAAAAGGGCAATTTTATTTTTCATAGCTTTTTCCGCCTCTTTATCAACGATCTAGTGATTTTCCAGATGGGTTATTACTGCCATGCACGGCTGAGTGGCAATTACCGCAGGCGCGGTAGAAGACCCTATTATTAAGCGCTTTGAACGGACTCTGCTCCGCCGAGCCGGTCGGAACCGCATACAGCGTCCCAGGATGCCGTGCATCAGAGTGACAGGACTGGCAGAGGAAGGGCATTTTGTTCTCCAGCAACTTATCGTGGCTCGATCCATGCGGCGTGTGGCAATTCATGCAATTTTCGGTAACCGGCGAGTGCTCCCAGAGGAACGGACCACGTTTCTCGGCATGACACTCGAAGCACTTATCGTTCATGCTCGTCGCATTGATCAGCTTGTCACCGATTGCGCCATGAGAGTTGTGACAATCGGAGCACTTCATCTTTCCCTCTCGGATCGGATGATGAGAGACCCTCTGCATCTGCGCACGCACATCCTTGTGGCAGGTGCTGCACAGTTCAGGCTCGGTCTTTTCTGTAAGATATTTATCGTTGCGTGAATGCCCACCGTGACAATCGGTGCACGAAAGATCGCGACGCTGGTGAACGCTTCCCTCCCACAGGGCGTTGGTTTCGCCCGTATGACACTTCAAACAAACCGCGCTTCGCTGCTCAGGCGGCAACGACGACTTCGATCCGACCCTCATAGCGACGAGCGACGGATCATCGCCTGGCTTGCCATCCTCCTGAAAACGCGCATGCTCAAGTGCCGGGCCATGACAGCTCTCACAGCCGAACTCCCCTGCCGGCGATCGTGAATCTTTTTTCGCCGCATGCGGGCCGCTGATATTTTTCTCCTTGTGACAATCGATGCACGCAGCACTGCCCGCGTAGCCCATCGCCTCATTCGGAGCTCCTTCTTCCGCCTTTGCAGTGGAGACACTGCAAGCTAGCGCAAAGGCTAGAAGTACGATTCCAGTAGCTGACCAAGTGTATTTCCGTTTCATCGCTATCCTCAGGTGAAGTCTTACCGCCTGACTACTTTTATCCCCTTTCTGTGCCGGTTGAAATACATATTCGTCACAAGAGTGTCACAACAAGACTAAATTTTACTGAATTATTGTGCAGTGATAGAGTCAAGTACGTCTGTGGCAAAATAACGTTCTAGTTATATGCGAATATCATCGCATAGAGAATGCCAATCACAAGAGCTATGCCAAGAACGAGCGCTATCCAGGCGAAGAACTTAATAGTTCTCAGGGTGGCCGGGGGCATTGGCGCTGCCAAATTAGCCTCAAGCTGATTTTCAGCCACCAACTTCTGGTACTCCAATGGACGCTCGTGCTGTAAATCCTCTAGGGACATCCGCCCGCTAAAAATAACCGTATCCATCGGAAACTTCTCCGGACGGAAGTGCGTATTAAAAAAGTGAATGGTGAAGATAAAGCCTGCTGCCAATAGAGCTTCATCACTGTGGACGATGGTAGCCACATTAATTAACCATCCCGGCAAGAAGAAGGTGAAGTACTCAGGGAACCAGAGCATTAACCCCGAGGATCCAATGATTGCAATACCCCAGAAAACTGCGAAGTAATCGAACTTCTCCCAATACGTCCAACGTCCATACATGGGGCGAGGCCCCTTACCGACATACCACTTCAGGGTTGCCCACACTTCATGAATATCGCGCGGTGTGAGCAGGATCGTATTTGGACCAAACAACATATCTTTCCACGTTCCTAATTCACTGCGCTTACGCCGAATCAGGTCGGATATGTGGTAGCAGAAAACGCCAACCAGCACGAGGGCAGCTGCGCGATGCAGAGTTCCGGTAACTTCGAATCCACCCAAGAGCCATGACAGGAACATAGCCCACGCCGTGTAGGAAAATTTAAGCGTCATACCGGTAATCGCCAAGGTCAAGAAACTGACGATCATCGTGCCGTGTAAAATACGGTAGCGTAGCTTGAATCTGACATACTGGCGCTCATTAGGATCGTAGGGCTTAGGCGGATGCGCGCGTCGCATCTGCAGGGAGCGCGGCAACCAGAGGAGCGTGTGGACACCACTCACCACAAAGGTACCAACGAGGAGCGCGGTCATAGACCAGAATGTCCAGTAAACCCAAGGATATTTTTGAGGATCGTGATGAGTCGCATGTGTCAAATAGCCTGCGAAACGCCGACCGGCACTGGGGTGACACTTCTGACAAGTGGTGGTGATGCGATTAGGGCTCAATGGAGAGGTCGGGCTCGTTACCTTCGAAATATCATGCGAGCCATGACAGTCGTGGCATTTGGCAGCTTTGGCAAACCCAAGCTTGGAAACTTTGCCGTGGAAAGTGTCAAAATAGGTCTCTGCAATCTGCAGATGACACTTACCGCATACATCCATAATCTCGAAATTGAACTGCTTGCGATCCGTACGCTTAATCGTATGCGCCGTATGACACTCGTTGCAAACGGGGAATTTATTCTCTGGATCGGTCTCAGAAAAATGCACACTACGCTGAAATTTCTCGTAGACGCCTTTGTGACAATGGGCACACGTAGCGGCGATGTTGTGGCGGTTGACACTGGAGGCTGGGTCGGAGGCCGGTAATACCTTATGCGCCGTATGACAACTCGTACACATGGCGGCTACTACCAGGCCGCTTTCAAGCAGCCCTCGACCATGGATACTCTCGGCATAATTCTTATCGATATCGTGCTGCTTGCCTTTATACAGAACGGCGGCTTTCCCCTCCTCACGGTGGCACTGAGAACAGAGCTTCGGCACATTGGTCGGAAACGTCGGCGAGGCTAGATTTTTCTTACCTAAAATAGCATGCGTGCCATGACAATTCAGACAGGTGGGGGCGTTGGGATTTTTTTCGGTCACCAACTTGCCATGCATGCTCTGTTGATATTGATCAACTTGGTCGGTGTGACAGATCGCACAATTTACCTTCGTCGTAATGGTCTCACACGCCCTCTCACGGGCGGGAGTTACCTGCGTATGGCACTGCGCGCAGCTGACTTTAGTATGGATCGAACCTTTGATCTCTTCGGCATCGACAAAGAGGGAACGCCCATCGGCTGAATGCTTAAGGTCGGGCTTGTTGTGACAGACCAAACAATCCATATCCGCTACACCCTCGGGATAGAGGGCCTTACGGACCTTGTGCGGCTGGTGGCATTCGATACAGACAGGGATGCTCTCAGGGCTCTTCTGCCACAACTTACCATTGATGATTTTACGATGTACCCTTTCAATCTGGGCATGACACGTCTCGCACGTCTTGGCTACGTTTTCGCGCGAGATTAGGGAACGGGGATCGGTATGTGGTAAAATATGATGCGCGCTGTGACAGGTAACGCACGTGGCACTCACGGTTAATCCCTTCTTGAGAAGGCCTTCGCCATGAATACTCTCTGAGAAATTCTCTAAGATATGATCTTCGTGGATGACGCGTTGAATCTGTACCTTTGTGCCCTCACTGTGACATGAGCCGCACACGAAGGGGATGTTGGGAGGAGCGACGTTCGAGTTGCGATCTTTGACCGGTAAAATATCATGCTTACCATGACAACTCTGACAACGCGGCGCTAATACGTCACCACTTGCCAAGGCTCGACCATGCAGACTGTCTGCAAAAAGCTTCTCCTCCTTCTCATGACAGGTGGTGCAATTCACCTTTGCCAGGCGACGCTTATGTGGGAAGTCACTCTCCTTTAGGTCGCTATGACACTCAATACAATTGAGCGATTTGTGCACTGAGGCACCGACGATCTCTTCTGCTATATATACAGAGAATTTTTGCCCATCACGCTTGCCCTGAAGTGTTTCATCCTCATGACAGTCCATGCACTCAGAATTTTCTTGAGCACGAACGACAACACTCATGCCGAGGAGCATGGCAAAGCAGAAACAAAGAAGTCTCTTCGCCGCGGGCACTATGGGCAATCCAGATAACACGAACCGTACCATAAGATAACACCTAACGCCTAGCAATACAGATTGACTCCCCCAACGTAATTGCTCATAAAGTGTGGGTAGAACTCGCTAACTGTTTCACACGGAGTGCCACTGATATCGCACGGAGTTACACGGAGAGGACCTCTCCGTGTAACTCCGTGCGCACTCAGTGGATCTCCGTGTGAAACAATCATCACGTTCAGCCCACACTTAATGAGCAGTTACCCCTTTACGCCTACTTGGAAGGCCCATGCTCCTTCTTCTCCTCCTCCTCTTTCTGCACCGGCTCCTCTTTGTGCGCTGACTGGCCATCGATCCAAGTTAAGCTCATCGGGTAATGTTCCGGGTGGAATATCGTAAAAAACAGGTGCCATATTACAATCGCCGAAACCGCTAGCACGGCCTCAAAGAAGTGAATTACCTCAGAAACCTCGAATGCCCAGACCGGCATATAGTTCAAAAACTGCTCCGGGAACCAGAGTACGAGACCGCTTAACGCCATGATTGCCGTCCCCCATATGAGGGCTAAGTATTCGGCCTTTTCGGTGTAGTCAAAGCGTCCAGATTTCGGCCGCTCACCGCTCAAATGCAGATAGTAGCGCATATTTCGCCAGAAGCCAGTAACATCCGACCAGCGTGGGACAAGCGCGATAATCTCACTGCGCCCATTTTTAAAAAAGGTAAAATACACCACTTGCGCCAGGCTAGCACCGATCAGCATCAGCGCTGCCGCGCGATGCAGCATCGCCCGCAGAGCCTCGGTCATGCCAAGCGCCGTAAGAAGTTGCACCCACCCGGCACCGGAATACACAAGAGCAAAGCCGGTGATAGCAAGTATTGTGAAGCTCAGTATCAATAGGAAATGCTGGAGTACTTGGAAATCAGAGAAGCGCCGTACAAGCGTCCCTTTCTTGCGCTCGCGCCAGCGCTCACATACGTAATAGGCCATAATTATCGCGTTGTGCAGGAGCATCCCCCCGAGCACAAAGACAATACCCCAGAGGTAAAGCTGCTGAACTGCATACGCAATAGCGTTGCGCTCTTTCAGATTGAGCGGGTGTACCGGGACCTGGGCGAAATCAGTATTTGTGCTTTTATGGCAGTTACCGCAGGTTTTCTCGAGATTGTCTTGGTGCACCGCAGAGAATGGATCGGTCCGCGAGCGAATGCTGTGTTTCTCGTGACAACTGACACAACTCGCGGCTTTGGGCGAGCCACGCAACACTGCCAACCCGTGGTAGGTTTTCATGTACGAGGAAAAACGCTCAGAATTAAGTCCGAAGCGCGCCATCATTACTGAGTTGGCGTGACAATTGGCGCAGAGCTGCGTCGAAGCAAGCGTATCGTCGACAGCGCCGACAGCCGCATTTGTGGCCCTCGTTACGACATGAGCCTCATGCTCGCCGTGACAGTCATAACAAACGGGGGCCTCGTAATGGCCATGCAACACCGCATCCCAATGCACACTCTCCTGATACTGCTTGCTGATCTCTTCGTGGCACTTCCCGCAGGTCTTCGGGACCGCAAACTTGCTGAAGGTCGACTTTGGGTTCAGCGGCGGGAATATGCCGTGCGAGTTGTGGCAGTCGATGCAGGTGGCGGGCTTTTTCTCCGGGTGCTCACGTAGCACCCGCGCATGAACGCTGCGTTGGTAGAGGGCTACGGGATCGATAGCTCGAGCACCGAAGCGGCGCATCACCTCCTTTTTAGAGTGACAACTTCCGCAGGTGGCCGCGAGATTCGCAGGATTAATCATTGAGCGTTTGTTCTTTTTCGCGAAAATCTCGTGAGTTCCGTGACAGGCCTTGCATCCAGGTTGGTACCTTTCCTCCTTGACCTCTGCCAGAGCGTGGACACTGCCTTCATACTCAGCCGCCTGGTCCTCATGGCATGATGCGCAATTCACCGCTGGAAGCTTTTTGGGATGATCGGGCGAGGGCACAGATTCGTGACATTCCGCGCACTCAAGATCCGCATGCACGGACTTACCGAGCAGCTTAGGATCGAGCACACGCTGGACCTCAACAGCATCAGTGTGGCAATCAATGCACTCCTGGCTGTCTGCCTCTGCAAATGCAGGTTCAAAGCCCACAAAAAGACAAACAGCGCCAAGCATCCAGCAAAAATAGGCGCAGAGTTTGGCAGGTGAGTTCATATCGCTGATTTGGTAAACTTCTCGTAACCGGAGCGCACTTTTGCAAATACTCAGCGGAAAAACGACAACGCCGACGCAAAGTTCCGATCGGTTACAAAATTATCTTCCGAATAAGTTCATGAGTATTTCACGAGCAAACTTTTTTAAAAAGATGATCAAATCGTTGGACAATTTTTTACTGCTGCGCTGAATGAACCAACGGTATAGCTATCATAATTGAGGGATCTACTCCAGTACGGCAAATACCCGTACCATCGAGCTGAAAGTGTAATTTAATTAACACAGCCAGCTTATCATCGGGAGAATTAGCCTAAAGAACCCGAGTTAGTAGAAAAACGATCGTGACTTTGCTTTATAAGAAGAGCTAAATATTAGGCGAGCTTCACAAAGATGAAGCGCTTATTTTTCTAAGGACCAACTATGACAGAATGTAATTCAGGATGGAATTTGAAGATCTTACTGGCGCTTAGTGTCATGCTTTTAGGGGCAACTCCAGCACGGGCTGATAAAGAGCTGTTCGTAAAACTAAAGTGTTCCAAGTGTCACTCTATTTCGACGCTCGCTGTGGAAAAGATCAAGGGCAGCGCCGATGCCGACGAAGAGGGCGAGGATGAAGAAAAAGGGGCAGAGCCACCCGATCTGTCCCACGTCGGGGCGAACCATGATGCAGCCTTCTTTTCCTCTTATCTCACGAAAAAGAGCGCGCATACTCCTCACGCTGATGTGAAATCAACCTCGAAACACAAGCTTAAGTTCAAGGGAAGCGACGAGGAGCTGAATAAGCTGGCGGCGTGGCTTGCAACGCTGAAGTAAGCTGTCCTGCATGAGGATGTTTGTCACGAAGTACCACAGCGCAGCCTAGCGGCCGCAACCAAAATAGATAGTCCCTACGGCTGCGCTGTGGGGCTCTATGCGAAGTCTTGAATCCTGCTAACGGGTCACAAAGCTTCCCCGCGCAAGTTAATCTATATTTGGTGACACTATCGCTCATTTTCTTGCGGTTCCGAGGGGGACAAACTTCTTGCTAAAAAAGCAAGAAAATGATCGATAGTGTCACTGAGATCGCACGGAGTTAAGCGGAGAGGTTCTGTAATTGCTCATTAACCCCGGGCAGGGGTGCTCATTAGCCGTAGCCTTCGCCTTAAACCTTAATAAGTATTAAGGAAAAGGCTGGGGCTAAGGATAAGGCTAAGTGAAGCTACCCGGGGTTATTGAGAAGTTACGTTCTCTCCGTCTAACTCCGTGCGCTGTGAATCTTCGTGTGAAACAATCATTGCGTTCAGCCCACACTTAATGAGCAGATACGCTAAATCGATCTAACTCGTTGGTTTTCCTAGCTTCAACCGGAACAGTGACTTTCCGTCGCCTTCAAGCCTACCGGCTTTAGCCAATAGTCGTTTAGTTAGGCAAAGTGATACCGATGCTGGGTAAAAAGATCAGTCATAAACTTATCTTCGCCATCGGCTGCGTCGCCACTCCGGCTATCGCTTTCTTCTCCTATATAATTATCACTTCACACTCAGACGAGCTTTTAGCGCAGGTACGTCACAGCACCAATCAGCTAAGTGAAACTATCAAGAGCAGCACGAAATACGACATGCTGCTTAACCACCGCAAGAGCGTGCACCGCATTATCGATACGATCAGCCACCAGCAGGGGATAGAAAAGATACGCATTTACAACAAAGAAGGCGAAATCATCTACTCCCCCGATCCGGCAGAGATCGATCAGGCGGTCGATAAGCGCGCCGAAGCCTGCTACGCCTGCCACACCGCGAACCAACCACTGGAGCGTCTTTCGATATCTGAGCGCAGCCGCATCTTTCGCGGCAAAGACAATCTGCGCAGGATGGGTGTCATAAACCCGATCTACAACGAGCCACGCTGCTCGCAGAGCAGTTGCCATGCCCACGACGCCGATCAGAAGGTGCTTGGCGTAATCGACATCACCGTTTCGCTCGATGAAGTAGATCAGGAACTGGCGCAGACGCGCTTTCGGTTTCTCCTCTTTGCTGTAAGTATTTTCATACTCGGTAGTGGCATCCTCTGGATCGTGCTGCAGCGCCTGGTAGGCAGACCCGTTGGGGAACTTGTCCACGCCACCGAACGGGTGGCACATGGAGATCTGAACCACCGCGCTCCGCAACGCACCAAGGACGAGCTTGGAGAACTGGCCAATTCGTTCAATCAGATGACAGCGAAGCTGGCAGATGCTCGCCAACAGATCTACCAGCAGGACAAGCTGGCATCGCTCGGCAGGCTTGCCTCAGGCATTGCGCACGAGATTAACAACCCACTGACCGGCATTCTCACCTATAGCAGCATGCTACTTAAGCGCACTCCGCAGACGGCGACGAGCGAAACTGCCGAGGACCTCGGAGTCATCGTGCGCGAAACCAAGCGCTGCAGAGAGATAATTAAGAATCTACTTGATTTCGCGCGCCAGATGCCGCCTGATAAAAAGCTTATCGCGATCAATGGCCTGATCGATCGCACACTCGAAATCGCCCTCAAACACAACGCCTTGCCGGGGGTCACCGTTGAAAAACAGCTCGCCCAATCGCTGCCTGCGGTGCGCGCGGATGAAGGACAGATACTGCAGGTACTCCTAAACCTGGTGGTAAATGCCCTTGACGCCATGGAGGCGAAAGGGGGAATATTGACCATTGTCAGCAGATTCGAACCGCACACTGAAGGCGCGGGTGAGGTTGTGATTTCGGTTAGCGACACCGGTTGTGGAATAGCCACAGAGAACAAGGGGAAGGTCTTCGAGCCTTTCTACTCCACCAAAGGTGAAAAAGGCACGGGTCTTGGTCTCTCTGTTGCCTGGGGCATCATTGATAGTCATGGCGGGCGCATCAGCGTTGAGAGCAAATTAGGACACGGCACAGTTTTTTCTGTCTTTCTTCCGGCTAACACTGGTCTGGAGAGTAAACCTTCGTAATCAAGAGGTGAACCATGGTGATTGTCGGTTTGTTTGTTACGCTACTGCTCTGCGTCGCTGCGGATTTTGGCGTGCGCCTCACCCTGGAAAAGGCACGAGAGAAACAGCTGCACAAGCTACGTGCTGAGGCCCTGGCGACAAGCCTACAACTCAATGTGGCTAAAGACGTCACCTCACTTAAGCGAGTCGAGATCCCCGAAGCAAAGGCACGAATTTTGGCAGTTGATGATGAACCAATCATCCTCGACAGCCTGCGCAAAATTTTGGTCCTCGACGGTTATGCCGTTGATACCGTGGAATCAGGGCCGGAGGCTCTGGCGTTACTCGGAAAGTTCGAGTACGACTTCGTCTTCACCGATCTACGCATGCCCATTATGGACGGCGTGGAGGTGACAAAATCGGTCAAACACCTGCGCCCCGACATCGATGTGGTGGTGATTACGGCTTACGCCTCAATCGAATCGGCCATTGAAACGATGAAGTATGGCGCGATGGATTATCTGCAGAAGCCATTCACCGAAGACGAACTCGTACAGTTCGTCGCCAAGGCCGTGATCCGCAGACACCATCGCATAGAGCAAGCACTACGACCGAGGATTCATCTGATTACCCCTGCCGCGCACCCCTCAGCCGACGCGCATGGCTTCAATGTGGCTTCCGGGGTCTTTGTTTCTGCTGGCCATACCTGGGCCAGCATCCGCCCAAACGGCGCTCTTTTTGTCGGGCTCGATGATTTCGCACAGCGCCTGCTTGGCCCGGCTGATAAGTTGATCCTTCCCCAAGTGGGGCAAACGATTCAGCGCGGCGAGACGCTTTTCTCCTTGCACTGTGGATCTCTTGTGGCCCACATACCGGCGCCCGTAAGCGGCAAGATCCTTGCGATTAACGAGGCCCTGCTCCATTCGCCAGGCATCCTCAAAACAAGCCCTTTTGAATCCGGCTGGGTTTGCAGCGTCGAGCCCCTCAATCTTGCTGCGGACCTGCAAACGATGAAGATCGGGCCGGACACCACCTCATGGTACGAGGCTGAAGTCGACACCTATATGCAGCTGCTAAAAGATCACGCAAAACCACATACACCTCCGGCAGGAGCTACGTCGGAGACCGAGCTGTGGCAGGCCGTGGTGAAAAAGTTTCTACAGACGTGACTACTCGCCACCTCGTTAAGCTGTACAAATAACCCCAATAAAATGACCATTTTTGAGAACCAACGACGCTGACGTACTATAGCAGACGCAAAAAGTCTTGTCGCGGAGCGACTCTAAATGTATCTGCTATATCACCCGTAGCACATTGAAATAAAAGGAACTTTTATTTCAATGGCGAAGGGGGATCGCGAATTACCACGACAAGACTTTTTGCTGACGGTATAGTACCTCAACCGGAAAGTTTTTTTACTTGGCCTTGAACTCCCGCTTGGCCGTGGCCTTGCTCTCTTCGACCTCAACTTTGGCGTTTAAGTCTAAATCTAAGTGGAATTGGCCAAGGCCAAGCGGGAATTCAAGGCCAAGTTCCAGAGAAAAACATTAGTTTTAAGTGAAAAAACTTTCCAGTCGCGGCACTAGGTCAGTCCGACGTCAACGTTAGCCGATTAGGGGCGAGCAGTTACAGCCTTGCCACCCAAGCCCCCTCCGGGTTAAAATAGCCTATCAAACACCTATTGGAGGTATCATGCCAAAGATCACATCTTCGATCATCCTATCTCTCAGCATATTTATTACCATGGCACAGCCAGAGGCTGCGCATGCGCTTACCCCCATCCGTTCTACGGCCTGCACCAGTACTACTATCAGTAGCTCCAACCTGGCGGGAACATGGAACTGCTTTAGAACCCCATCCTCAGGACCCTTTACGAATGCGGTGTACACCTTTGCCCAATCCGGGAATCGCTTTTACAGCACCGGGCAGAACACTCCCGACAAGGTTTTCGGTCGGATCGAGGGAACCGCCCTTAGCTTCACCGAGGTCGTCAATGGGGAGGAGTTAGAAGGCTATGTTCTCTATGCCGAGGGACAACTTATCCCAGTCAACGGCCAGTCTAACCGCGGTATCGTAACCGTTTATCGCACCTCGCAAGGCGGCATAGGCTCGTTTAACTGCTCGAAGCAATAGCTAACTCTTGTGGCACCCCGCGTGATCGCGCCAACTCATCGCGCACGTAGGCTTCTGCTTTTTTAATCGCCGCGATGGGATCCTGGCCCGGCTCAATTGCCGGTCCAACTCGAAGCGTCACCTTGGTGCCATAAGGGATTGGCCACATCATCTTGTGCTTGGCGATAATCCAGGAACCGTCAATTGCTACCGGCACGATCAATGCTTCGGGTACCGCGCTTAGGAGTGTGGTGGGACCAGATATTTTAAATGGTTTCAGAACGCCATCTTTTGCCCGCGTGCCCTCGGGAAAGATAACGACGGCGAATTTTCCCGCGTTGAGACGCTCGGCGAGGTTTGCTATCTCAGCCAATGCCTGCCGTCGATTCTTGCGATCAATTAAGGCAGACCCGCCGTAGCGCAGATTAAACGAAACCGTCGGAATCCCGCGGCCTAGCTCCTGCTTAGAAATAAAGCGCGGAAGATGCGCCGCAAAGAGGATACTGAGAGAAAGGATATCGAAGAGCGACTGATGATTGGAGACGATCACGAGTGGGCGATTTAGCGGAAGGTTAACCAAGGGCGAATCAGCAGAGGTATATTCAAAATTGACTCCACAGATCTTCAAGCCGCCAATAAGTACACGCGAGAGGAAGATAATGCCTTTCTGTTGAAACCGGCGGCCTAGGCAATCAAGCACACGCTGGATTGGGTCAAAGACCAGCAGCGCCACCATAAAAAAGACAAGGTACAAGGCGCTCGTGAAATAATCACGCAGGCCTGGGATCTTTTGTGGCGCGGAGGAGGTACTCATGGTGCTGACTAATTTATTGAAATCCTTTTTATATACCAGAACCGTAACTATTCAGCACGATATTATCTAGCGAGGCTGCGCCTCAGACCGACGAGCGTTGATCTGTAATCTGCTTTCAGGGATCAGCTGTCAGAGATCTGCTGACTGCATCTGATGCAGCTGCAGCTTTCGGCCGCAGCCCACGGCTGCAATGAGCCCAAATTTTGCTGAATAGTTAGAGCCTGTCCGGAAACAGCGAAAGCGCGATAGGACGGGAGAAATAAGTGAAATAGTAGAGTAGTATACGTGGCCAATTTCGAGGTTAAGCCCGAAAGAGGCACGCTATAATAGCGCCGACTAGTGAATTTTGAGGCT
>CAIXSY010000159.1 GCA_903922175.1 uncultured delta proteobacterium
CGAAGGCCGCGAAGGGGATTCTCCTTCGCGGCCTTCGTTCCTTCGCGTTAAAAAATGTTTTCACCAAATGGGTGAACCATATTTGCGGGGTAACTCCAATAAATTCGTGCTACTACCAAGTGCGGGGCAGCTGAACTGCTCTTTTTAGGTTGGTAAGTACCTGAAATCATTGAGCCGGTCTCAATTTGCGACCAGTTTACTTTTCTCTGAACGGCTGAGCCCCCGTCGATAGATGAGGGGCGTGTCTCTTTGGAGTAACTGAGCAACGACCCGGGAGCGGTTACCCTTATAGCACGCTTTTCATCGCCTGCCTCCAGGGAAGTATCTCTATTCCGTTGACGGAACGTGACATTGACTCATTACTAATGATTAAAGCTCTGCAACCTGGAAACTCCTCTTTAAATCGCGCGAGCTTATTAATATCAACGAGATCCACATGAGTGGTGGACTTAATTTCAGTAATGATAATCGGGCACCCGGGTTGTTCAATTATTAAGTCAATTTCAGCATCATCTTTAGTTCTTAGATAAGATAACTCTATGTTTTTCCTTGCGTAGGAAGCCAGGCGCATAATTTCCAAAATTATAAAATGCTCGAAGGCTTTTCCATACCCATAGGTCGCTGGAGTGATGGGATGATCGGCAATTCCAAGAAGCGCGCGCTGTACGCCACAATCAAAAAAATAAAACTTAGGAGCCTGTCTCTGCTGCTTGCGAATAGATCGGTGAAACGCTGGGAGGAGCACTCCTACCAGGGTCTCCTCTAATATTTCAAAATAAGTCTTCACCGTGGTTGCATCGATGCCGACATCTTTGGCGATATTATCATACACCAGGATCGTCCCATTTGCTTGGGCCGCTCTCTTTAAGAACTTACGAAATCCCTCAATTCGTCTTACCAGTTGTTCGGCAATAATCTCTTCTCGCATATATGTGGATACATAAGCGTTAAGATACTCGCGCCGATTCGCCGATTCTTTTTCCATAGCGATTTGGGGAAGCGACCCCCATTGCAGAACCTCGTCTAGGTTAAACTCGCTACCATATTCAGTGTGGGTAAGAGGGAAGAGGTTATAAGTATAAGCTCTTCCTGCAAGAAGGTTTGCCCCACCGCGCTTTAGCTTCCTCGCGCTTGAGCCAGTGAGTATAAATTTTTGTTTTTTTTCAAAAATTAATTTGTGAATTTCATTAAGAATATTTGGCAGTCGTTGAACTTCGTCTACAATAATCCACTCGTAATCCTGCTTAGACCCTCCAAATCTTTCCAGCAGCAGCCCGGAATTTGCCAGATAGTCGTCGTATACTCTAGGATCTAACAGATCGATCAAATACGATCTTTTGCCCCTCAGTAGCTCACCAATGAGCGTAGATTTGCCAGTTCCTCTAGCCCCAATGAGAGAAAAGCTGTTTGATATCAGTGGGTTAAGTTGTCGTTTGAACATATCCCAGAATCATACGCTATTTCTGGGACATGTTCAAGATCGTAATTACTCAAAAAGTGTGAGAATCCGTCTTTTTTCCCCGTCTTTTTTTCTCAGGGGCAGCGCGCGCGATCCCTGAGATAGATGGGGAGGGAAACACTCGGTTTTCTGCTTGATCCTTTGCAGTGAAGGATTCTTAAACGGCGTGCAATAAGAATGTACAGCAGACGCAAAAAGTCTTGTCGCGGCTTGTCCCCCGTAGCTCCGGCCGCGAGGCCGGGCGAAGGGGGATCGCGAATTACCACGACAAGACTTTTTGCTGACGGTATAGTCGACAGGTAATTTGATTGAGTTACTGGTGATTACCCCCATCTCTTAAAGAACGCCAGCTGCGCATCGCGGTCCGGTGCTGTTTCGTACTGCGCTAAGGTAAGAAGTTGTTTGGGAAAACCTGGTGTTATTCGCTCAATGGTCACCGTGCTTTTGTGCACCGTAAAGAACAGTCGCCAGGGGCCACAGGCGATGCGAAAGCTGCCATCTTTGCAGCGAATAATGCGGCGTGTGCGGTGCGGGGTAGGGGTTCGTTCGAGAACCGAGGTTACCCAATCTGCAAAACGGATCTCCCAGGGATCGCTTAGCCAGGCAAGTTGCTCTGCTGCCAGCGCTGCATAGTGCACCGTATATGAGGGCGGAGCCTCAAGCTGGGCCTCAACATTGGCTAGCCATCCAATGCGTGAATTTGGAAACGAGTCAACGGTGGTAAGGTAGGGCTTAATATCAAGGATCGGGGTGCCATCAAGCAGATCGAGGTTGCCGACAACGAGTTGTCGGCCGGAGATTTCGAGTAGGCGCACGGCGGTGATACCGATGGGGTTCGGCCGATAGGGAGCGCGAGTGGCAAAAACGCCGCGCTTTTGGCGTGGGCCGCGCGGAGGAAGCACTTTGGGTTTCCAGTTCTTGTTCTTATGAAACCACCACAGCAGCCAGATGCGTTCAAAGCCAATCAGGTCGCTCAAGGCTTGTTCAAATCCTTGGCCAGGGAGCAGCTCGATGATATTTCGCTCCTCGGTCTCATCGCATGGCTGCGATGGCGCATCAAACTTGGTCCGCATCTGCGTGCGGACGTAGCCGATTGGGGTTAGACTGAGTTGTGCTGATAGGGGATGGGGAGACATGAGTTCCTACAGTAATGCTCTCATCTTGACATTGTAAGGCTTAAATCCGGCATCTTCAAAGAACTTCGCCGCTCTCTGATTAAAGACCCATACATCGAGTTCAGCGCCATTGGAAGATGTGCAATAAGCGCTATGTTTCACACGGAGATCCACCGAGGTCTCACGGAGTTACACGGAGGGGATAGTGCTGGGCCCCACCACGCAGCCTCCTGTGGAGCCCCGTGAGACCTCGGTGGATCTTCGTATGAAACATGTTGCATGCAATGGCAAGGTGCTGACCAGTCACTCAAAATGATTATAGCCACTCTTTTACTTTTCACCACACCTTGTTGTAGGCTTTGAGGATGGGTTACCCCCGAGTATGCGCTATAAGCGGCGTTTCGTTCATTGTGCGTGATGCTGATCTCGAATTCTTCAGACTGGGATTCTACAGTTAGGGAAATCAATACCGGCTTCGCGCAGAGTTCTGTGCTGGAAGGGTGCGGTGATCTGATAGCAATCTGCATCCCCTTCAATCCGGTACGGAGCTGTCCAGGCAGCTTGAGTTGTAAGGCAGCAAAGAATAAGAGCGGCAATTGTTTTAGCCATAAGGTGATGCCTTGATTCTTTTTCGCACGGCTTGTTTGCTTAGTGTCTCCGATAGCGGCAGCCTAGGAAACTTGCAGCATCGGGAATAGGGCGTAAGAATGTTCACTATAACCTAGTGATACTTCTACGATTTTATTTTCAACGCGAAGGCGGGAAGGAACGAAGGTAATGCATTGTAATCCTTCGCTCCTTCGCCCCTTCGCTCGACCTCGCGGTCGAGGCTACGGGGGACAAGACGGCTAAGGCCGTGGGCTGCAGCCGAAAGCTGCACCTGCATCAGATGCAGTCAGCAGAAAGCTGACTGCAGATCGCTGAGAGCAGATTACAGAAGGCAGATAGCGAGCAGGGTCGGTTCAACCCTCGTCAGTCTGAGGCAACGCCTCACTAGTCTTTCTACCCATTAACGGATAAAATCGGTGGCATGAGTACTCCCCAATCAGCTAAAGAGTTGCTGCCACTAACCTTCCCTCCGCCGCAGAGGTTCGAAACTGCCCGCTTGGTATTGAGAGCGATCGAGGCCAAAGATGTAAAGCTCGCTTTCGACCTGTATTCCAGTGACTCCGTCGCTACGCGTTACATGGCATGGAAGCGCTGCGAGCGAATTGAAGAGAGCGCTGCATTTGTGGAGCCGGCGGCGCAGTTCTTTGCTGGGCAGTCATCAGCAGTGCGAGATTTTGTCTGGATAATTGAACTGAAATCTACCAAGGAGCCGATCGGTTCGGTTGGTATTGGGCCATCTTCGCCTTTTAGCTTAGGCGGTGGGTATATTCTGGCCCACAAATATTGGGGTAAGGGCTATGCCTCTGAAGCGTGGAAGTGCGTCGTTGATTGGGCCAAGGCGCAGCCTGGGGTATACCGCATTCAAGCAACTCATGCCCTGGAGAACCCGGCCTCAGGACGAGTAATGGTGAAATCGGGGATGAAGTTTGAAGGGATTCGCCATCGCGGCGGGATCTATCCCAATCTGAGCGACAAGCCGCAGGACGAAGCGATCTACGCCTGGGCACGGGAATAGAAAGTGAATTTCGTAACCCGTTATAGTAGGTTATAACGGTCATCCGAGGCGCATGCATACCCAAAAAGACAAATTACACACCGTTTTGGTGACCGATTGTGGATCGACAACTACCAAAGCGCTGCTTTTTGAGCGCACAACCTCAGGCTGGCGTCAGACCTTTCGTGGCGAGGCGCCAACGACCGTTGAAGAGCCGGTCGCCGATGTTACCGTCGGGGCGCTCAACTCCTTCGCTGAGGTGCAGGAGGTAAGTGGACGGCAGATATTGCAAAGCGCCGCAGCGGCTGATGTTCGCCCCTTTGTTGAAGCGGGGACGGACCCAAGCCAGGGGATCGATCTCTACCTTTCGACAAGCTCTGCTGGTGGGGGGCTGCAGATGATGGTGGCCGGGGTCGTGGGGCAGATGACCACCGAGTCGGCCTCGCGTGCCGCACTTGGCGCCGGGGCCATAGTCATGGATGCCATCTCGGCCGATGACGGGCGCGAAGAGCATGAGCGTATCGAGCGCATCCGCCACCTGCGCCCGGATATCGTGCTTTTGACCGGCGGTGTCGATTCAGGTTCGCGTAATCACGTAGTTGAGATGGCTGAGATCTTGGTCGCCGCTTCGCCCAGGCCGCGCTTCGGCGATACCCTTAAACTGCCTGTCATTTACGCCGGTAACAAAGAGGTAGCGGACGAGGTGCGCCATATTCTCGGCAACGCCGCTGATGTGACGGTGGTCGATAACGTGCGCCCGACCCTCGATCAGGAGAATCTCGGACCGGCGCGCGAGGCGATTCATGAGCTTTTTCTAACCCACGTCATGAGCCACTCTCCCGGCTACGGCAAGCTCTTGAGCTGGACCCCGGTGCCGATTATGCCCACCCCAGCAGCGGTGGGTGACATGGTCGTCAGTTATGCCAAAAGCAAGGACCTGCTGGTGCTCTGTGCCGATATCGGCGGGGCGACCACGGATGTTTTTAGCGTCTTTAAGAATAGCGAAGGTGCCCCCGTCTTTAACCGAACGGTGAGTGCCAACTACGGGATGAGCTATTCTGTGGCGAACGTGCTGATAGAGGCTGGGACACAGGCGATCATGCGCTGGTTGCCGTATCAGATTGAGGACTCGGCCGTGCGCGACCAGCTGCGTAACAAGATGATCCGCCCGACCTCGATTCCGCAGACGATGGAGGATCTCTGGCTGGAACAGGCGGTCTGCCGCGAGGCATTGCGCCTCTCTCTGCTTCATCACCGATCTCTTGCCGTTGGTCTCAGTGGTGCGCAGCAGAAGCGCGGCATCGCCGACATCTTTTCGCAGCAGAGCAACCGCTACGAGCTTGTTGATATGATGAAGCTCGACGTCGTCATCGGTTCCGGCGGCGTTCTGAGCCACGCTCCACAACGCCTCGGTGCGGCTTTGATGATGATCGATGGCTTTGGATTGACTGGGCTTACCCAGATAACGGTTGACTCGATATTTATGCTTCCGCACCTCGGGGTATTTTCGACGGTCTACCCGGAAGCCGCCCACGAAATATTTGAGAAAGATTGCGTCGTCAACATCGCCCATTGTCTTGCGCCGCTGTGGAGCGGAAAAATTGCCGCAGGCGCGGCGCTGTGTGAGGTCTTTGTTGAAGGTGCAAGCCAGGGCTTTGTCAGCAAGGGCGAGGTGCGCTTGGTCGCCCTTAAACCGGGTGCAGAGGTCGAGCTACGTATTGAGCCGCGAGTTGCCAAAGTTGACGTTGGGGCCGGGCCCGGAGGCGTGCTTACCCGAAGAATTAGCGCCGGTTTGCATGGCTTGATACTTGATGGAAGAAATCGTCCGATCGAGATGCCCCAGTCCGGCGTCGAGTGTGTCGCCACGCAGCGGCGGATCTTTGAGGCTTTGGGGCTGATTAAGGAGTAGGGGAGAGATATGGCGCACGCGTTTACTCCAGGCCTAGCCGCAGCAAAGCGCATCAGGGTGCGCAAGCTGCGCGAGCTTCCGGTCGCCGGAGAGATCCTTAAAAAAGTAGGCGACACCGTTCGTGCCGATGAGATAGTCGCCCGGGCAGCCCTCCCTGGAGATCTGCAGATTCTTCGCATCCCTGAGAAGATGGGGATTGAGCCCTTTGAAGTACTCAAGGGCATCAAGGTTCGTGAAGGGGCGACCCTGCACGAAGGCGAGCTGGTGTGTGAACATGCCGGACTTTTCGGATTGTTCAAGACCCGCTTTGCTTCGCCGTGTGAAGGCAAGATTGAGTTTGTTGCCGAGCGCACGGGACATGTTGGGGTGCGCATGGCGCCAAAGCCGATTGAGGTTGATGCCTATATCAGCGGAAAGGTAGTCGCCATCGAGGCCGGGAAATCTGTCACGATTGAGAGCCATGCTGCATTTTTGCAGGGTATCTTTGGCGTTGGCGGTGAGCGCAAAGGGCGCTTAAAGCTATTACCGGTAGCGCCTGAAAAGGAGCTCAGCGAAAGCGATATCCCCGAACAGTGCGCCGGACTTATCCTCGTCGGTGGAATGTGCCCTCAGCTTGGAGCGCTCAATAAAGCTCAGGCCGGTGGCGCCGTTGGGCTTGTTACCGGGTCGATCGATGATCAGGCTTTGAGCGGCTACCTCGGCTTTGAGCTTGGCATCGCCCTTACCGGAGACGAACCGGTCTCGATGAGCGTCATCGTGACCGAGGGATTCGGCTCAATGCCGATGTCGCAGCGCGCACTTTCGCTGCTCCAAAGCTTCGATGGTAGGGCAGCTTCCATAAATGGAGCTACCCAGGTGCGTGCCGGTGCGCTGCGCCCTGAGGTTATCATCGGTGAAGACGTAGGGTCTGTTGATCCATCCGAGATAAGCGCTGATAACGTGGCAACGGGGCTCAACGTCGGAAGCCGCGTGCGGATTATTCGTGTACCGTTCTTTGGTGCATCGGCCGAAGTCGTCGAGTTACCCGTCGAACTCTGCACCATCCCGACCGGAGCTGAAGCACGGGTGCTTAAGGCCAAGCTTGATAAGGGCGGAGTGATCGTGACCGTGCCACGGGCGAACGTGGAGCTGCTGTAGGAGGTCTCTGTTTCGTGATATAAATTAGAAGGATTGCCTCGGCTTAGGCGTCGGATGTACCTTATTTACGATGATACACAACGCAGAAGAACTCCTACGACTGGCCGCCCAAACTGCGCAATTGCGGGGGCGACTGGATGCGGAAGAGCTGCAACGCATCCTTCGTCGGGCGTATCAGATCGCAGAGAATTACAACTATGACTTTCAAACGAATGGCGAATTACATCTGCTCCAGCGGCTGGCTCGATTCGGTATCACAGCTGTGTTCGATGTCGGTGCCAACATCGGCGAGTGGACCACGTTGGCGCTTTCAACGTTCTCCGGCGCATCGGTTCATAGCTTCGAGCCCATCGGGGAAACATTCGGTCGGCTCAGCGCTGCTTTAGGGGCAGAAGTCCGCGCACAACTCTTCAATTTTGCGTTATGGGCCGAGGATGGAGAGATCTCTTTGCGACACTATCGGGAGAACCCGGGACAAACATCGGCATTTGAATTTCCTTCGCCCTGTGCGCACGAAGACCGCGTTTGCGTCGCACGAAGCTTGGACAGCTTTACGGCACAAGCAGGTGTCTCGCATATTGATCTTCTAAAAATTGATGTTGAAGGTGCTGAGCACAAAGTATTGTCGGGGATGACTCGTCTGCTCGCTGCCCGGGCTGTGCGTGTCATCCAGTTCGAATATGGATTTATCAGCATCAACACAGGCTTCTTGCTTAAGGATTTTTACGCTACGTTAGGCGCCGCTGGCTTTAAGGTGGGGAAGATATACCCCCATTGGGTGGACTTTTCGGATTATTCACTCGAAAAAGAGAATTTCATAGGCCCAAATTTCGTCGCTGTGTTGGAGTCAGAGCCGGAGATTATTCGAACATTGGCGGAATATTCAGGCCCGGCTGTTTAAATGCCCCCTTAGTCATTGAGCTTAAGAAACGCCCTCTCACCTAACACCCTACCCTCAAAATCCGGTGCGTAGGTCGTCAAGATAGCCTCCCCAGTTTCGGCGCACTGCCTTTCCCAGAGATGCTCAGCGTTGCGGCGCGATTCGCGGGCGAGGTAGCGCGCATCGGCACAGCGGGTGGGAAGTGGGATCCTATTTTTCCGGTAAAAAGCGTATTCAGCTTTTGATATGCGAAAGGCCTTTCCGGAGGTTGAGCACTGGATGAGCTGCTCGGTGATACGCTCGTCAGCCGCACCAATTGAATCGGGGACGTCACGCTCCTCCTGCATGAGGTGAGAATGCTGCTTTGCCTCGCCTGTATACCAGGGGAGATTGCGTTTCCGTGCCTCCTCCTCTGTTAGAGGGAATTTTTCCTGCGCTACAGACTCATTGTACCCAAAGGAGGAGAGGGCGAAGGGGAAGAACTCTCCCCATTCCCCTGTCTCTTGAAGGTGAGCGATAATTTGGGGAACTAGGTTATAATAGTCATCTTGGCTATACTGTTTGTTGAGGATGCAGTACGAGCTTCGTTTGAGAGAAATACAGCCGAAGCAGTTTGTTGATTGCCGGCATTCGTCGCAATAAAACAGGTCTGAGGAGTTCAGGACGCAGGCATAGCTGCAGTAGATGCGCGATGAATGCACTCCGATCGAGGTGCTATTGTAGACCAGCTCTATCCCAACCCCAAAAGCGGAAAGATCCATGCAGTCGGTAGCGCGGTGGACGATATCGGCGTAGCGCAGGTCGCGGCACTCCCGCAGATTGAAGCAATAGGCGCAGTCTTTGGAATCAAGGATGTAATCACCGGAACAGTTTTCTGAGCGCTGGATCTGAGCGAAGCGCCGCGGTTGGGTTAAAAGAAAATCTTCGAAGGCACGGGTCGCTTGTCGCACCGCCGAGCGACTTGCGAGATCGATCTTGGCTCGCTCCTCGAAATACATCTCTTTTGAGTGCTGCACATTGTTAATGCAGTACTCTCTTTTAACGAGGTTAGCACAGCTGAAACAGTTGCTGCACCCAACGCAGCAGAAAAGGAATGCGCTCGTGGTACAATCGGTGCAGTCTTGCGAGTAGCGCAGATCCCAGCAGCGTGCGCAGCCTATGCACTCATAGCAAAGCTCCGACTTCTGCAAGAACATTTCGTATAAAAAGCTCGGCGGATTTTTTAGGGGGGCGTAGCGGGGTTGGGCTCAAGCCTAATGATGTGCGCAGTGCCCTGCGTGATTTAGTGGCGCGAGAGTTCATCTCAGAGAAGCGGCGCGAAACGATAGTAGCGGCTTCGTAATGAGAGACTTAAGCGTTGTTGAGGTCACCCAAAAACCAACAGAATGCCTCGAAGTCGGCTAGATTTGGAGCGTTAGTTTATGAACTGGAATGCCTTCTTTGGGCCGAATGAAATCAAATTCCTAATCGATCTTGCTCTGAGTTTAGTAGTCGGTTTAGCGATAGGTTTTGAACGAGAGCTTCGCGGCAAAGATGCCGGCATTAGCACCCATATGCTAGTGATTGCGGGTTCAATGCTTTTCACGTTTATGTCAGCTACTGTGGACCCCGCTTCGGATTCTAGGATTGCAGCCCAGATAGTTTCTGGCATCGGTTTTTTAGGGGCGGGACTGATACTGAAAGAGGGAGCTAGCGTAAAGAATCTAACCACAGCAGCAAGCATCTGGTTCGCTGGGGCGATCGGAATGTCCATAGGCTTTGGCTATCATATGATAGCAGTGATGGCTGCAATCGCTTCAGTTGTGATCCCGCGAGTGCCGCATTTCACTAGGAAAACAAGCGGCCAAGGCTAGGTTTACGGGCGGCAGGGCACTGCTGGGTTGAAACCGCCCATTAAGGAAACCGCCCATTAAGGACACCCAACGATGGATTGTCTCGATGATAATCAGATCTCGGGGTTAGCCCCAAATTAATGGGTGTCCTGCTTCCTCCTTTTATGTGCAGGCCCAGGAAGGCCTGCGAAAACGCCTCCCGTTTACACGTAGCTTCCAAGCGGGGCAGGAACTCCTCGTTTGACTTTATCGCTCCTGGTTAGCCGATTATCCCTTTCGTGCTTATGGTGACCGACTTAATCGTCCAATAAACGTTCGATCACATGAGTAACTCCCATCGCCATCGCCACAGAGCCGTCTCTCCTGCAGTATAACCACCATCCGCCGATTCGGAAGAACTGAGGCAGTAAGGTGTGGAGGGGCTTGTCGCCCGCACATCCAAGACCATTCCGGCGCGGCACACGATGAACGCCATGATACCGCTTGTCCGGAAAATTTGTTGCCAGTACGGTGAATGACAACGAAATTATTTTCCTTCTCCGAATCGCCCGTGCCAGGTTGAAGCTTGAAGACATACAACGCTGGGCGGATTTTGGTGATCCTGAGAGAGAAAGAATTGCTCACTCGAAAGTATGGATCAAACAACTTCCCTCGAAATATGACGGACGGTAAAATGTCGGATTGTGCCAAGTTTGGACAAACAATCAAAAGAGTCGCTGTGAGGATAAAGACGATGCTTTTCACTGGCCCTCAGGGATAACATATTACATAACACACTCACTCTAAACTGACTTGCTACACTACTCAACCACCTTTAATGGCGGAGGCCTAAACACGCTTTCAGCGGCTATTCGAGCACGAAACACCAAGTCCGGCGACCCGGCGCGCATCTTTGCTGGCCTCATACGCCGAAAACTTTGGGCGCATATCACCCAAGGCGAAGAAGATGTATAGGAAAATCAATTCTTTCTAGAGTCAATATAGCGACTTACAAGCGGATAGTGCAAGTCAGTTGAAGCGAGAGCTAAATTTTGGGGTAAATTTATGATTTGTGTGGAGAGGAAGCCGGGAAAATGGATTTGGGGCCGTCTCTCGATGTGAACGGCGTAAATCGAGGAGAAATGGCGCACTTCCG
>CAIXSY010000160.1 GCA_903922175.1 uncultured delta proteobacterium
ACCACGGATGGCAGGTTGTCGCCAAAAAGTGTTCTCTCTTCCACGTCGGGCAGCCACCGCTGTCTTGCGTCGGCAAGTCCTGGTGACTTGATCGGAGTTTTTTTGCTTAGGGTCTTGACTGTGAACATGGCAGGGACCTCCGTTGCCGCTGCTCTCTGCGATCTGCTTTCTGCTGACTGCATCAGCTGCCGCTACGGCACCGCCGAAGGCGAACATATTAGGGCTGTCCCGGCACGCAACTCACTTACCCCAAAAGCTTCTGGGACAGCCCTAAAAATAAAACGGGGGAAGGTTTCCCTTCCCCCGTTCCCTAGCCAATAGCTCTGGATTGACGTCTAGTAGAAGTCATGAGGGGTTAACAGGAACGGGGGTGACATGCGTCCCTCTGCGAAGCCTCCTTCCTGATGGCACAGTCGCCTCCATATGTCCTGCACTTTCTTTTTCAATATGTCGTGCTACTGGACCTTCATATCCTGGAAGTCCAATCTCAAAACCACCACTGATTCCTTCCCTAAAAACACCTCTCCTCAGGCCCTTATCAAAGTAGCGAGCTTCTGCCATCTTGAAGGCAGTAAGCGGCAGTTTCTCGCCATTATTAAGCAGCTCTGCAGCATTGTGTACATCATGCATTACCCCAAATCCCTCCCGAGACAAAAAGGAATTACCCGCAGTGTCTTTCTGCTCTTTAAACGAATCCGCAGGTTCGTAGTTGCAGTAATGGTGAAACTTCTCGGCTGCGCTGTTTATCGTTCCGGCTAACACTTCAGAGGCTTTATTAATATGACCAGCCTGTAACTCTTCAAGGTATTTTTTGGCGAACTTCTCAAGCTCTACATAGCCGACCGATTTGCCGAACTCCTTGCTATACGTCTTGCTATAGACCTGCTCTATGGTACCTCCGGTACTAACAGTACGAGTGGTGGCCACTGCTGGTGCTGCCGCTGGCTCTGCAGCTGGTGCAGGCGAACCTACTGGAGCCTGGCCCGGTGGCAGGATAGGCCCTGCTGCTTGTGGGGGGGGAACCTGTTCGGTCATGCTCAACCCAGGAGTCACTAAGTTAGGTGCTACCGGACCTAGCGGAGCCGTCGAGGCTGTTGCCGTGCTAGCCTGGGCTTGTCCTACCCCGCTGCCGGAGACAATCACCGTGCTGCGCACGGCGTCGATTCTCCCGCTGCCACTACCAACACCAAAGCCAACACTGCCTAGATACCCACTTTCACCGACATGAGTGAATACCTGGGCCTGCACGATCCCGCCCTCTAACGTCCCCTTGTGCTCGCGCACCTGACGCACTATCGGGTCTTTGGATTTAGCCATCATATCCTCAGCCGCGAGACGATTGGCCTCGCCCATCAGCTTGTCAGAGGGAAGCTCTCCAGTCAAAAGGAACTTCTTCGTGGCATCGAGCTCCGCTGTCATGTTGGTATCATGATGCTTTCCCTTGTTATCCCACCTGGTGTAAATCTTGTTTATCTCAGCTTGTATCTCTTTAGCATGAGACGGCTTTTGTCGCATTTCCTCATCTAATTTAATCAACTTCAGCGCATCAGTGCTAAGGTTGTTACGGGCCGCCTCATTTCCATGCATTGCTGGGTCCAAGACGTCTTGTGCCACAGGCATAAGCGCTTTAGCTTGCTCAACCTGGCTAAGGTGGTTAAGGTGGTTACCGGTCTTGGTACCTGTCCCAATCTTATGCGCACCAGGGAGGAGATCCCCAGCGTTGTCCGCCCCAAAGCGAACGGTCGGAACTATCCCAAGAAATCCACCTTTTCGCGCTCCAATGTGGAACCCTAAAGCACCCACCTCCACGCCCTTGACCTCGGCTGCTTTTCGCAAAGCCGCCTCTGCCGTAGCTACATCATCTTGATTGGTCACATGCCCGTTAAGAGCAGCGGCGACACGATCCATCTTGTCTTTATACTCGGGATTGCTCCACTTCTTATCTTGACCCGGCTCCGGCTCCCTCTTGTTGAAGATATCCTTGTATTTGTTGTAAACTTCCGCCTCATGAACAAGCTTCTCCGCAGCTTTCTTGTCGCCATTCTCGAGCTTCAGGGCGATCTCTTTAGCCACAACTTTATTGATATGACCGCTCGTGTCGAGGATCTTAACCGGATCACCAGTAGGACCGGCAGTTGACCCCGTTGCGACCGGAGCCTGAATAGTCGCCGTCGGAGCCGGGGCTGGTGGCACAACCGGAGCTGATTTCGCAACCGGAACTGGTTCTGGAGCCGGAGCGGCTACTAGCTTCGGAGAGCAAAAGTCGATAAACTTCTGCGCCGAGGCGACGTCGGTTATAGCAGCAGCCATCGCTTTGGCTGATTGCTTCTTACCATCGACCTCTAGCATATTATACGACGCCATTGCTCCCTCCTTACCTAGCACGGCAGCAACCGCTGCCGTGGTGCGCAGTTCAGGATCGGTTATCGGCTTAAGCGCCTCGACAAGCCCGTCTGCGGTGAGCTTAGATCGGTCGATCATTGAAAAGGCTTCGACGACGGATTCTAGGTTTTTAGCAGGCAGAGCTGCTTGAGCTTCATTTCGAGCTTTCTCGGCTGCAGGCACGTTAACCTCAGACTTCACTTTGGTAAGCTCTGCGCGCGCTGTGGCCAGATCAACACATGCTGTTGCTAAGGGATTAGCGTCACCAAGCGCCAAATCGGATTTAGCGTTGCATGCAGACTCAGCCTCTTTTTTTGCTGCGTCAATCGTGTCTTTACTATTTCCAAAAAACGCAGCAGGCTGCTGTGCTCGATACTCCTTTTCCCAAACCTCTGCTACCCCAACTGCCTTAAGCTGTCTGTAAATTGGACAGGCTTCGCGGTCAGCCTTTGAAAGACTTCCGTTCCAGTCCTTTTGGAGAATATCTGAAACCTCCGCCGCCAGTGCTGTCCTCTTGGGATCAGTCGGAGTCTTACCCGGTAGGAGCTCATGAACATCCTTTGCGAGAGCTATTGTACCGGCAACATAATCGGGCTTACCTTGAGCAAGGGCCGCAAGCTTATCTGAAGTTAATCCAAGACTATCTTTTAGAAGCTTTCCTTCAAGCTCCTTTGTCCTTTGATCATCCAGTCCAAGTTTTCCCCTTGCAGCGTCAAAACCGTTAATTATAACGTAGCTGCGGACGGCAGCGAGCGATTTATCCACTGCCTCGGACGCCACGTTCTCTTTTCTGCCTACCGTAGCTTCTTCTCGCATTACAACCAGATTCTGCCGAGCGACCTCTGCTCCCAGAGCATCGACATTATTTTTATTATCTGCCAACACCTTAGCCGTAGCTTCGCCGATACAACCAAGATGCTTTTTGTTCGCCTGCATGACATCAAGCAGCTGCGCCGAACTATCGCCACCCACACCAGTTGCCGCCAATACAGGGGCAGGTGCTGCTACTGCTGGTTTCGGTTCTACGGATTTATCTGGTGTTACTACTGCGTTATCGCTCATAAATTTTTCCTTGGTAAATCGGATAAAGCTCCATCAAGGGAGTATCTTTCAATCAGATTCTACTATGGTTATTACTAACAGTGCGGGTGATGTAGCATAATTTCTTACGTGCAGCGCAATTATTTTGGTTTTCTTACGCAGGTTGCCCCGGCTAGCTCGCAGACGATCCGGGCCAAGCAGACTATGCTTATTAATTCAAGTAGTTATGCTGGCTTGTGGTATCTGCTCAATAACCCCGCGTAACTTAATAATTCGTGAACGTGGCCGTGCTCGTGGTCGTGGTCGAAGAGTGTGCTGAATCGGCTAGCCGCCCCTTCTCACAGACTCTCAATTACCCTATTCATTCCTGAAAGTCAGCGCGTTTCTTCAAAAACACCCCTGTTCGGTAAGGGGCGAGATTAGCTCGCCTTTTCTCACTTCGTGAGAAAAGGCGGCTAGTTACATCGACCAGGACCACGACCGTTCGACAATCTCACGACAGGCCAGGAGCACGCGCACGATATTCTTTACCCCGACTTAATCAGCAAATACCACCACCACCATCCGTCAATTATATGTATAGCGCCCCAGCGCTAGGTTGTGCATACTTCCTTAGTTACATGCCAGAGGCAGGTCTTGAGTTGCTGTAAGCACCTGCAAGGGATTTGTTTATTTTGGTTAAACAATGATCAACCTCGACTCAATTTTCGGCATATTCCAAGGCCTCCTTACCCTTATACAATCAGACCCAAAGATCGCCATCGCCCGCGTCGTGCTGATGTTCTTGGGGTTGCTCCTTATGTACCTTGGGCGCAAGGGGGTATTGGAACCTCTGATCATGATCCCGATGGGATTAGGTATGGCCACGGTGAACGCGGCGATCATGTTTTTTGATCCCTTGAACCTTCACGGCGGCATGGGCACGCTCTTCGTTGAGGCCCAGGCTGGCGCTTCGCCGGACACGATCAAGAACGCCGCCGATCTGATGACTATCTTGCAGATCGATTGGCTGCAGCCGATCTATACCTTTACCTTTAGTAACGGACTGATCGCCTGCTTGGTCTTCATGGGCATCGGCTCCATTCTCGATATCGGCTTTATCCTGCAGCGCCCGTACACGAGTATGATCCTGGCCCTCTTTGCTGAATTGGGGTCGTTTCTTACCATTCCGGTGGCGACGGCTTTCGGTTTTACGATTAAAGAAGCAGCGGCGATCGCTATCGTCGGCGGCGCCGACGGCCCGATGGTCCTCTTTACCTCGCTCAAACTGGCCCCTCATCTCTTTGTGCCCATCGCCGTAGTGGCCTATCTCTACTTGGGACTTACCTATGGTGGCTACCCCTACCTGATCAAGTTTCTCGTCCCCAAAAAGCTGCGTGAGATTCCGATGTATCCGCCGAAGAACCACCACCAGTACACCTCATTTGAAAAGATGGCTGTAGCTTCAATCTTCTGCGTGCTGCTTTCGTTCCTGCTCCCCGTTGCCGCGCCGCTTTTTTTCTGCCTCTTTTTCGGCATCGTCGTGCGCGAGTCGGGGATTAAGCCGTTTCAGGATCTGTTGAGCAACGGTATTTTGTACTGCTCGACGATGTTCCTCGGGATGATGCTCGGTATTTTGTGCGATGCTAATACGATTATGGACCCGAAGGTATTGCCGCTGCTCGTGCTTGGTTGCTTGGCGCTGCTTCTCTCCGGCATCGGTGGTCTTATCGGCGGCTACGTGCTCTGGTTTTTCAGCGGCGGCAAATTTAACCCGGTGGTCGGTATCGCCGCGGTAAGCTGTGTGCCAACCTGCGCCAAGGTGGCACAAAAGGTGGTCTCGGGCGACAACCCGCATGCGGTTATAATGCCCGCAGCGTTGGGGGCCAACATCTGCGGCGTAATCACCACGGCGATTATCGCCGGAGTATATGTGGCCCTCCTAGAGAAGCTTTAGCATTCAACTACGAGTACACTATTCAACTACGAGTACACTATGTCAGAACAGGTAATGTTAGGACACTGGGACGTCTTAAAGACAACGATCGAGATGTATGGGATTACGATCGTGATCGCCATGCTCTCGGCTGGGCTTGTCCACGGCCTGGCAAAGATAATCGTTGCCTTAGGCATAGATTCTGAAAATCAGCCAGCCACAGCACCTGCTCCAGTTGCGGCAGCGCCGGGCGGCGATAGCGTGGCCATGGCTGTTGCCATCGCCGCTGCTAAGAGATTTCACGACACTCACTAAGAAGGAAAGACTGCTGCTATGAAAAAAATCCACTTCATGCTTACCGCTTTTCGCGACGGCTTCCAGTCAGTATTCGGAGCCCGTGTTTTCTCCAAAGACTTCCTCCCCTGCGTCGAATTCGCCGCCAAGGAGTGCGGAATCACGCACATGGAGGGCGGAGGCGGGGCCATGTTCCAGTCGCCATTTTTCTACAGCCGTGAGAACTCATTCGAGATCATGGACGCCTTTCGGCGCGCCGTCGGCCCGAACGTCGATCTGCAGACCTTGGCTCGCGGCATTAGCGTCGTCGCCCTAAAGGCTCAGCCGCGCGACATGGTCAAACTCCACGCCGATCTCTTTAAGAGGCACGGCATGACCACGATCCGTAACTTCGATGCCTTAAACGACGTCAACAATCTGATCTACAGCGGCCAATGCATCAAGGACGCAGGCCTAAAGCACGAGGTCGTCGTCGCCATGATGGGCTTACCACCAGGCTGCGAGGGGGCCCACGATGCCGCATTCTACGGAATGTGCCTGAAGCGCATCGTTGATTCCGGGTTGCCCTACGATTCGATCTGCTTCAAGGACGCCTCGGGCACCTCAACGCCACAGACGATTTATGAGTCGATCAAGGCGGCTCGGCAGCTTGTTGGTAACGACATTAAGATCTCATTCCATTCCCACGAAACAGCCGGCGTAGCTGTCGCTGGCTACAAGGCGGCGATCGAGGCTGGCGCTAGCCAGATAGACCTCTCGCTCGCCCCCGTATCTGGAGGCACGGCACAACCGGATCTGATTACGATGTGGCATGCCTTGCGCGGCACCGAATACACCCTCGATATCGATATCTACAAGATCATCAAACTTGAGGAGATGTTTAAGGAGTCGCTCAAAGACTACTTCATCCCCCCCGAAGCCAAGTGCGTGGAGCCGCTCATTCCGTTCTTCCCCATGCCCGGCGGCGCCCTTACCGCCAACACACAGATGCTGCGCGACAACAACCTGATGGCACGCTATCCCGAGGTTATCGCCGCCATGGGCGAGGCCGTGGCCAAGGGTGGTTTTGGAACATCAGTTACCCCTGTTTCGCAGTTCTATTTCCAGCAGGCCTTTAATAACGTCATGTTTGGGCCCTGGAAGAAGATCGCGGAAGGCTACGGCAAGATGGTCTTGGGCTACTTTGGGAAAACGCCGACGCAGCCGGATGCTGAGGTTATCAGGATCGCCTCTGAGCAGCTAAAACTTGCACCAACAACCGATCACCTAACTGCAATTGAGCAGAACACCAAGCTCGGAACCAAAGCCGCAGAAGCCGTTCTCCAAAAGGAGGGGCTACCGATTACCGATGAAAACGTCTTCATCGTCGCCTCATGTGAGGACAAGGGGGTAGCCTTCCTTAAGGGCCAGGGCACTGTCGGCGTGCGCAAGAACGAACCGAAGAAGGCGGAGGCTCCGGCAGCAGCCCCAGCCGCCAAGCCTGCGGCGACAGCCGGGGTCTACAATGTTAACGTCAATTCTCAAGTTTATTCGGTCAAGATCGACGGCTCAAGCGCCGTGGTCAACGGCCAGAGCTACCGCGTTGAGGTAGGTCAAGCAGGGGCAGCTGCGCCTGCCGCCACGCCTGTTACCCCAGCCGCACCGACAACAGCCCCAGCGCCCACCCCGGCACCAACCCCAGCGGCTGCCCCAAAAGCAGCCGGAACAGAGATCACCTCACAGCTCCCTGGGCTCGTGCTTCGAATTGAGAAGAATGTCGGTGCTGCAGTGGCTGAAGGCGAAACTATTATGGTGATCGAGTCGATGAAGATGGAAAACGCCATTCCAGCACCCCGCGCTGGAACCATTTCGGCCATTTTTGTCAAGCAGGGTGAGCAGATCCAACCGGGGACGGTGCTGGCGGCAGTGGCGTAGTCGCTATGCTTCGCATAGCGACTGCCCTCTCTCGATATAAAAATCCGAGTGACTAGTCAGCACATTTGGGCTACACACTGTAATTGCTCAATAGGCCCCGGGGAAATCTTATCGTAAGTCTTGGTTTTGGCCTGACGTGAGCCCCGTCGAACGGTCATGATCCTAGATCCTGGTCATGGTCAAATGGTCAATGATTTCGGGGAAGAGCACGGTGGAAGGCTACGTAACTTCTTTACTTGCTGTTATTGAGCTGCTACGGGGAAGGAACACACTATGCGTCGTTTACTCGCCATCATTGCCCTCATCATAAGTGTAATCTGCCTACCGTCGCGCCTCCTTGCCGAGCAGCACACCTTTAAGGTCGGCTTTATCCTTCCGCTCGGCGGCGAGGCTGCCTCTGTCGGTGAGGCTATAAAAAATGGGATTGTCCTGTGCCACGAGCGGCTTTCACCAAAGATCAAAGAGCAGATCGAGATTCTCTTTGAAGACGACCAGATGAGCGCCACCAACGCCGCTTCGGCTTTCAATAAGCTCACCAGTGTTGATCACGTGGACGCGGTTCTAACCGCATTCTCCAGCAGTGGCGGCTCCGTGGCGCCACTGGCTGAGCGAAAAGCCATCCCGATGATCAGCATCGCCAGCGACCCGCAGATCGTGGCTGGGCGACGCTACAGCGTCCTTCTCTGGGTGACTCCGGAGTCAGAGATACAGAGCATGCTCCCCGAAATTCGGCGGCGCGGGTACAAAAAAGTTGCCCGTGTCTCCAGCGAACATGTCGGCTCACTTTCTGGTAACAAAGTTTTCGACGCCCAAAACCAGGGCACGACAGAGATCGTCCTCGATCAGAGCTTCCCCCTGGAGAGCAAGGATTTTAGACTGTATCTGGCCAAGATAAAAAGACGCGATGACGTTGATGCGCTGATGCTCACACTCCTACCGGGACATCTCGGCACCTTCGCACGCCAGATGCAGGAGGCCGGGGTGCGTCTTCCGGTCTTCGGCTGGGAAACCATGGACGATCGTCACGAAATTGAACTTGCCCAAGGTGCGCTCAGTGGCGCCTGGTTCGTTAGTGCCGATGAGCCAAGCGACGACTTCCTTAACGCCTATCGGCAACGATTTCCGAAGACAAGCATATTCGGAGCAGCCAACGGCCACGACGCCCTGGCACTCATAGCCGAGGCTATTCACCGTGGGGCGAAAAACTCCGCAGATATAAATCTCTTTTTGCACAAGGTTACCAACTTCTCAGGAGCACTGGGCAAGTTCTCCGCATCCTCTGACAGCCGCTTCGACCTTCCATCAGCAGTAAAAGAGGTTCTTCCCGATGGCAGTATTCGTCGGCTGAGACCTTGAGCGATTTCCTGGTCTTTTCCACGGTCTTGGTCGAAAATGGCGTATCTGCTCAATAACCCCGGGTAATTTAATAATTCGTGCGCATGCTCGCGGTCGAAGAGGACCACGACCGGGGCTGAATGTGAAATTACGAGGCTTTCGCATCTAGTCAGCGCCATTGGAAGGGGCGCAATAAACGCGATGTTTCACACGGAGATCCACCGAGATCTCACGGAGTTACACGGAGGGGATAGTGCTGGGCCCCACCACGCAGCCTCCCGTGGAACTCTGTGAGACCTCGGTTGATCTCCGTGTGAAACATATTGTATGCATTAGCAAAGTGCTGACTAGTTACGAGGTTTCCATTGTACTCTGCATTCGCCAAAGCTAGACTTGTCTATAATGACTACTCTGAAAAATCCGCACATTCACCTGACCAGCATCATCCTCGTACTTATCAGTAGTATGCTTATTGCCGGCACCGCCACGGCGACACCTGCCGATAACCATACCACATCACCAATAATCAACGGCACACCAACTTCCGACAGACAATCGCCCGTGGTGGCGGTCCGCCAACGCGCCCTTACGTACTACTACCTTTGCACGGGATCTCTGATTGCTCCCAACGTCGTTCTTACGGCCAGGCATTGCGTAACCTCTGCAGCTCAAAAGATGTCCGTCTACATCGCCGGGCTTCCCTTCGCCGTCACCAAGGTCACAGCGCACCCGCAAGCACACCAAGATAAATATGGATTGCTACACAATGACGTGGCCTTACTCTTTCTAAAAAAGCCAAGTAGCAAGCCTACACTACCGTTGCTCGTCAGCCGATCAACGCAGGCCGGAGATACCATACTCATTATGGGTTATGGTGAAGACGAAAACGCCCAAATTGGCGTACTACGAAAAGGTACCTCTATCGTCAGCCAGGTATCAAGTGAGTATGTCCTCACCTACTTTAGCTCACTCAACGAAGCCAATTCCTGTAACGGAGATTCAGGAGGACCAGCGATATTCAGCTATCTCGATAAAAACAACGCAAAACATAGCGGCATCGTCGGCACGGTCTCCTTCGGCACGGTCTCCTTCGGCACTACCGAGAGATGTCAGATCGGCGACTATAGTTTCTACACCAACACCCAGTCTCGCAGCGTGCTAAATTTCATCACCTCGCGCGTGCGCAGGGTGAAGCTGCAGTAGGCAGAGTATTTCGGTCACAGAGTACTAGTCGTCGTCATCATCTCCGTCCTGCCCCTTGGCCACTGCAACAGGCTTGCCGTGTTTATGGGCTTCGTGGCCCCCCTCATGCTCCCCCTTCTCCTCCTCTGGTTCAAGCACGAGGGTCTTTCCCATAAGCGGGATGTGTAGCGTTCGAGATCCGCTGTCGTACCCTCTCCAGAGACTCCCGATGGCGAGGAGACTAAGCGCGCAAAAGATAACGCCAGCAAGCGGATGGGCGGTTGACAGTGCCGCCTCAGGCTCGCCGCTCTCATACCCTGTCACCATCCCCTGCCAAACAGCGCCACGATGACGAAGCGCGTTCCAAGCCAACCCCGCCACATGGGCCATGATGAGGGCTAACATCAGATAGGCTGCCGTCTCATGCACCTCCCTGCAAGCTTCAGTGCTCAACGAGAGCACCCCACTAACCACCATCACGAGGGTCAAGAACAGCATCCCCAAGGTGGCATAGGCTGAAGCCGGATTACGTCCAACGACGTGCACCCCTCTCCCAAAAAGTGTTTCTCGAAGATAGGCAAAGAGCTCTCGCGGTGAAAAAATAAAGGTACGCAACTTGGCATAGCGTGAGCCCACGAGCCCCCAGCCCAGACGCAGAACAACAAGACATAGCGCCGAGAATCCACACAGCATATGCACTGAAAAAAGCGCTTCGTCATCATCCACAATAAGTCCGATACCCAGGGCGACAACGACACAAAGTGCAAATAGCCAGTGGAAAATACGGGTTGGAAGATCCCATACCAGAATAGAACCCATAGTCGTTGCTCCAGATTATAAGAGGTTGCCCGTCGTACAGACTATGCCACTAAGGGCGCGATGTACAGACAAATGAATAAAAGTCTAGCGAGACGAGGTCTGAGATCGACGAGTGTTCAACCGCCCCTTCTGTAATCTGCTCTCAGCGATCTGCCTTCAGCTTTCTGCTGACTGCATCTGATGCAGCTGCAGCTTTCGGCCGCATTAGCTGAAGATCGCGCCTGTCCAGATACGATTTTACCCTTTCATTACACCTTCGTGAGCCTTTCGTGAGATCTGATGGCTAAACTGTATCAAGTTAGAAATTTACATAAAGGAGATGCTATGCGTAAGCTACTTTCCGGTTTTCTCTTGCTCTTGGTATCAAGCAGCCCACTACTGGCACAGCCGGTTAATCCCCCCGATTGGAACAACCCGCCTGCATTTACCGAGGGGCGTGAGATTCTTAGCACTGGATTATACAATGCAAGGGCCCCTTACCATGCACAAGACCTGGACCGGCTTTACGCCGTCGATCTTACAGAGCACAAGGTGAAGATCTTCGACCTCAGGAGCGAAAGTGCCCTTGCGAGCATCCCTCTACAAGAAAACTCTTATACAACGTGCCTGCAAAGTACGCAGTACGTCAATAAGACAGTACTAAGCAAAGATCATCGTCAGCTCGGTTTTTCCACACAGAGTTATCAGGGGGCCCTCTGCGTTGTCTCTGTAAACTTATCAAGCGGCGTAGCCAAAAGCATGCAGCTCGATAACTATCCTGTCAGCCAGGGTTATACCTTCATCTCCGGCTTAGACTTTGACAGCTCTGGCCAACTTTTGATCGGCTTGGGCGCGACGGACTGGTCTGGGAACCCAGGCTATAAACCGTCGAAGCTCCTCCGCTATGTGTCTGCCAGCGATCAGATCGAGGAGCTAGGTCTTTATTGGCCTGATAATAGTTTCGGATTTCAGACTGATAGCACTGGGGGCACACTTTGGAGCACCCTTCAATCTGCACTACTGAAATTCGACTTACTCTCCCCCACCTCGCCAACTAATCCGCAGTATATTAGTACATTCAGCCAAGTTAGTTCGAATCCCGACTCAGCGCCCCTGGTACTTCTTGAAGACCAAGGAGCGGTGGCCTACCGGCTATACTCGTATGACTACTATAACCATAGTAGCACGCAAACAATTGAGATCAGAAATGTCAGCAGCAATCAGATGACATACCCCCCGCGTCCCGAGATACTTTATTCGGTCAGGTTCCCGGCGAATACGTATATCTCTGCATTTACGACCTCCACGGACGGACGATCTATCTTTGCAAGCAGATGCGAAGGTTCCGACAACTTTGTCTATATGTTGGACACTCAGACAGGCAGCATCGTCGCACGTTTCCGCACGTCATCATGCGCCTATCAGCTCTATCTGACAAAAAACAACAACAAGCTCTATGCTCAAAACAGCTGGAACGGCGGCTCCTTCACAGCCTTTGATGTTGAGAACCTAAGTTGCCTGTCACCAAGCGTAAAAACGGACCTCGAACGGCGCTTGAACGATGCCGAGCTTAGTATTTCGGCGCTCTCCACGCAGCTCCAAACATCTCAGGTTCAGGTGCTGTCGCTGACTGAGGCCAAAACCGTGCTTGAACAGCAATTGGCGACTGCGCAGAATGATGTGCTTTCGCTGAATGCCTCCTTAACAGCGGCACAGACTCAGCTCCAGACTCTAAGCCAAGAGAATACTGGATTGAGTGCGGCTCTAAGTCTTGCGCAAGATCAGGTAACACGCTTGAGCACACAGCTACAGAATGCGAATACGCAGGTAGCCGATCTAAAATTACAGCTGACTGACACCCAAAATAAGCTCCGCGATGCAACCAGCCAATTAACAGTTGTCAGCAATGCTCTTAGGCAGGCTAATGCCGAAAAGGCATTACTCCAAGCCAAGCTGACAGCCGTTAGCGCCCAGAATGTAAAGTTAAGCGCTAAGGTCGACTGCTTCACCCTAGCCGCCAAGCTGCCCTTAGGACTTATCAAGTCAGCGTTGGAAAGGTGTGCGCGCATGAACTAAGACGGTGATTAAAAAGTAATGATATATGCAGAAGCCCATCCTTTAATGGATGGGCTTCTTTTTTTAGAGCGGGTTGTATTCGCTCACCCGTCGAGCAAATCCCTTCAAAAAAGCAAGATGCTCCTCGACCTCAGGCGCATGTGATGGCCTCTTCATCAGAGCCCTCCAATAGCTCCTATACTCGTGGCATAATTCCACAGCTGATCTCACCGTTGACCGCCCTCGCTCACAGAAGCGCCAAACCGAGTCTTCATTTGAAAATCGTTTTTTAAGACCTTGCCTGCACCAATCCGGCAGCGCGGAGGGATCGCGCCAGCCCCTAAAGAAATCCAGACTTAGACTAAAACCCAGCGCCACATTCCGATTGAGCAGCGCCTCATCGACGTGGATAGCGTACGTTTGATCGGCAAAGAGCAATATCGCAGGGCATAGCGGCGCTAGAGCTGGAAGATGCTCGGCCAGACTATAAGCGCGACAACCCCAATATTGAGCTGCCGCGCGATAGTAGCCATCGAAGGAGTCAAGGTTACGAAAGGCGCCGCTATTTATTGGATGTATCGCCACCGCCATCGGCTCGAGGGTCGTCGTAGAATCTGGCGCACAATCAACCACCCAAGAGCCGAGCTGAATAAGGTTCTGAAAGTAATCCCCTTGAGCTCCATGTCCGATGCCATAGGCCAGCTTCATCGTGCACCCGGCTCTGCGAGCTGCACGTAGAGGGCGCAGACTAATCGAGTCATCGCGGCAGCGATCAATCTTTTTCATCAGGCGTTCGAAAATCCCTGTTTGAATCTCATCGCACCAACCACAAGGGTATTCTCGCGCCACTCTAATTCCAGAACACGCAGCCTGTGCCAACTCCTCAGCGCCAAACTGCGAGCGGATCTCAGCATCAACAGCGTGCCGATACTGAGCGAAGAGCTGGACGATCTCTTGGCGTACCGGCTCTAGAAACTGATCCGTCAACTGAAGATCTTCTTCGGTCGCGTGCATCCTCGAGGAAAAGCCACTTCGAAGGATATGCTCAGATAACCGGTTTTTCGGATAAGCAGGCAACTGATGCCTGATCGGGGATGAGGAAACTACAGCTTGCATAAGGCGGGGCTCCGCAATTGTTTCTTACTGAGAGGTGCGCACCTGTTTAGTGAAAGTTATTTCTCGTTTGGGATAATCTATAACAGCGCCCAGCTTTTCAAGCAATTCGCTGCCGATAATCGCCTCAAACTGGAACTGATCCACAAGATCACAGAATTGTACATCAAAGTCTGGAATACTCATACCAGCGATTGCTATCTTTAAAACTCGTTGCTCGATAACCTCGTGTCGTCCTCCAGCGCCAACTATGTAGAGCCTGTCCGGAAAGACCCTGTTTTCGAAAAGCTACTTTTCTTGAGGTGAAAATAGGCAAGAAATTAATAAAATCACCCGCGACGGGACGAAACAGACGGCAGCAGAGGCCGTC
>CAIXSY010000161.1 GCA_903922175.1 uncultured delta proteobacterium
CGGCCATATGGTTCGGAGGATTGGACTCTCGAAACCGCCGCGCGTCTTGGAATAACTCAATCGCTTCGCCCCCGGGGCAGGCCGAAGAAAGAATAAGGGTCCTGACCCCTTTAACTCTCCCGCACTGGTAGACGATATCTTCTGAGACATGCAGCAGTTTGGCTGCTTCGGGGACGGTTAACTGCATAGTATTATTTCCTCTATGACAAGATGGCAGGCAGTCCTCGGCCACGGCAATTACCCATTTACTTCGGGTAAAATAGAACACTTGGCCTTAGCCTTCCACTTTGTATCTAGTCAGCACCATTGGAAGAGGCACAACAAAAGCTATGTTTCACACGGAGGTCCACCGAGGTCTCACGGAGCGACACGGAGAGGATGGCGCCTGGCCCCACCACGCTATCTCCCGTGGAACTCCGTGTGATCTCAGTGGACCTCCGTGTGAAACTTTCCGCTTGCCCATGCTAGAAATGCTGACTAGTTACTCCGCTTTAACTTAAAAAATGCATTAAGAAAAAGACTAGAACCACGGGTAAGACTAAATTTATCTACCCATACTTTTCGAGTAATTGCTGCTCTCGCCCCCAGGTACCTAAACTTATTGAGCAATTGTCTCTTGAAAGAACCTGGCCCCCCACTTGGCGCATTATTCACATTTATGTATCATCCTGCAACCTCTGATAGCTAATTGGCACAGACTGCCAACGAGCGATTCGCAGCAACTACATAAAGAATTTGCTGCTGCCCCAATGCGTCGATACCCAATCTTCAAGCCCCCGTTCAGCGGTAGCAAGCTGAAGTAAAGTGTCGGTTGTCATGCGTCTTCCTTGCTGCAAGGCCGCACGACTCTCGCCATTGGTGTATGCGAGCTTAAGCCAGAGTAGTTCGCGAGGTACGGTCTCTATGAACGATTGCCAGCTAATTATCATTGCAGCCCTGCTTATAGCGATCAGTGGTTTTGTGGTGCTGGTTTCTACGCAGTTCCAGCCTCTGCTTACACGCATCAGCGTCACCTTGCATGTCATCGGTTCCGCCATCGGCGTGGTCACGACGCTGCGTGTCGTTTTCTCCGGGTTAAGCTCAACGATCTCTTTTTCACTCCCCTTTTGGGGCCAGGTGACATTCATGATCGACCCGCTGGCAGCCTTTTTTCAAACACCCGTGTTCTTGGTCAGCGCGGTCGGCGCGGTGTATGAGATCGGTTACTGCGCGCAGCACGAGGCCGCTCGATTTATCCGCGTTTTCTTCGGCCTGATGTGCGGTGCCCTAGCTCTGGTCTTCTGCTCACAACACGGCATCCTCTTTCTGTTCTTCTGGGAGATTATGGCGCTCTCCGCCTTCTTCCTCGTCGCTTCCGAGGATCGACGCAAAGAGGCGCGTGACGCCTCGTGGATCTATCTGGCGTGCACGCACTGCAGCACCCTAACGCTCTTCGCCTTTTTTGCCCTAATTAAGTACTACACCGGATCGTTTTTACTTTCCGCCGAAACCATGCAGCGACTCTCTTCGCATCAAGCAACGGTGCTGTTTCTCTTAGCCCTCTTCGGTTTCGGCTTTAAGGCCGGAGTATTCCCCTTACATTTCTGGCTCCCGCCGGCGCACGCCGCCGCTCCCTCACACGTATCAGCCATACTTTCCGGGGTGCTGCTCAAAGTAGGTATCTACGGTATCGTACGCACGCTGCAGATCTTACCGACGCCACCGCTGTGGTGGGGAATTCTGATACTCTCCCTCGGAGCGGTCTCGTCGCTGCTTGGCGTTATGTACGCTATCGGACAACACGATTTCAAGCGCCTCCTCGCCTACCACAGCATCGAAAATATCGGCATCATCTTGCTGGGCTTTGGACTCGCAACCGTGGGGGTGAGCACCTCGTCGCCACTGCTTGTGGCGCTGGGTTTTGCCGGTGGCATGCTGCACGTCTTAAATCACGCACTCTTTAAATCACTGCTCTTCTTCGGAGCCGGTGCGGTGGTGCATGCCACACATACCCGAAACCTCGATCGCCTTGGTGGGCTGATTAAGTATATGCCGATTACGGCTCTATGCTTTCTCGTCGGTGCGGTGGCCATCGTTGGCTTGCCGCCCCTAAACGGATTCATCAGTGAGCTCTCTGTTTACCTCGGGCTGTTCCATCTTTCCGGGCAGGGAAGCGGCGTGACCGCTATCTTCGCCGTACTATGCATCGTCGCACTATGCCTTACGGGAGCGTTTGCGCTGGCCTGCTTCGTCAAGGTTTTTGGCTGCGTCTTCCTCGGTGAATATCGCGGCACACCGAGTGCAGATCTACACGAGCCTCCGCTGACGATGTGGTTCGGCCCGCTGATCTTGGCAACCTGCTGTCTCGCCATCGGACTATTTCCCCGTCTGTTACTGCCGCAGCTTGAGGTCATCGCCGCCCTCTGGTCTCCGGCTCACCCCGCCGTCACCACGCTTCTAGGTTCTGAGTTTCCCTTCAGCGCGGTAACCGGCATCGGCCTGGTGCTCTGCCTCCTCTTTACGGCGGTTTATCCACTCTGGCGACGTGGCCCAGCGCGGCGAGATCTGCCCACCTGGGATTGCGGCTACCTCTTCGGCACCCCCCGTATTCAGTACACCGCCTCGTCGTTCGCGCAGCTACTCGTTGATGCTTTTCACCCCCTTGTCCCGAGTCAGGCCAATAAGGTTGAAATTACCAAACCGTTTTCGCACTCTGTCGGCTACGAGTCGCACGTCGCCGATATGAGCTTAGATCTTATCGTTCGACCGTTCATAGCAGGATCCGTTTGGTTGGCCCTACGTTTGCGCGTGCTGCAGTCCGGACACTCGCAGTTGTACATCCTCTACGTAATCCTTACTCTGGTGGTGTTTTTTCTGGTCAGATAACTATGTTCGCAGCATTGGCTCTTCATCTTTTACTGCTCCTCGCGTTTCCGCCGCTCCTGATCGGAGTTATTAACCGCGTCAAGGCTATCTATGGCGGGCGGCGTGGGGCCCCACTGCTGCAGCCGTACTACGACCTGTGGCGCCTCTTCCGCAAAAGCTTCCTCGTCAGCAAAAGCACCTCATGGGTTTTCCTCGCCGGGCCGGTTGTCGGCCTCGGCGCGGTGCTCTTAGCCGGCCTCCTTGTCCCACAGGGTGCCCAGGCCGCTCCTATATCTTTTACCGGCGACATCATCATGCTGCTTTACCTCTTGGGATTGGCGCGCTTTTTTACGGCATCAGCAGCCCTCGATACCGCCTCGCCGTTTGAGGGAATGGGGGCGGCGCGTGAAGTGAGTTTCTCCTGCTATGCCGAACCGGCGTTACTTCTCGGCTTTGTGGCGCTCTCACGCCTCTCGCAATCATTCTCCATGAGCGGCATATTTAGCGCCTTGCACACTGGACCCGAAACAACGCTGATTGCACCACTGCTCCTGATCGGCACAAGTTGGTTTGTAGTTCTCCTAGCCGAGAACTGCCGCATCCCCTTCGACGATCCGAACACCCACCTCGAGTTGACCATGGTCCACGAGGTAATGGTGCTTGATCACAGTGGCCCGCCGTTCGGGATGATCCTGTACTCGGCGGCGATGAAGCTCTTTATTAGCGCCGCCCTGGTCGCCAACCTGCTCCTCGGCCGAAGCAAGATAGTCGGCATTCCCGGAGCACTCATGTTTGCCGGAGTTTTAATTGTCATAGCGATCGTTATCGGGCTCGTCGAGTCGAGCATGGCCCGTTTACGATTTTTGAGCGTCCCGAAACTATTGGCAAGCGCCTGCGTGCTCTCTGGGTTCGGTGCCCTCTTGGTGATGAGGTAGCGATCATGAAATTACAAGAAGCGTTCTTCATCCTGGTTATAATGAGCAACTTCTACATGCTCGGCACAAGCCGCATCGATGCCGTCATTCGTGCCGCCGGAGTTCAGGGGCTGATACTTGGGCCACTGCTCTTTCTTTTTCATGATCATCTCGACAGCGCCACGGTGGCGATCGGAATATCAACCATCTTCATCAAGGGTATCGCCATCCCATCGCTCCTCTATCGGGCTATGCGCGATGTACAGATTCGACGCGAATCCAAGCCTTTTCTCGGCTATGTCGCCTCCATGCTCTTGGGCGCTATCGGTACCGGGGCAGCCGTAGTATTTGCCAATACGCTACCGCTCATACCCGGGCCATACTCCTGGCTACTCGTCCCGGCCTCGTTTTCGACCGTACTCACCGGATTTATCCTCTTGGTGACACGGGTCAAAGCGATCAACCAGGTCATCGGCTTTCTAGCGCTCGAAAACGGCATCTTTATCTTTGGACTGCTGCTGCTCAATGCGGTGCCGTTCCTGGTTGAAGTTGGCGTCCTCCTCGATCTCCTCGTTGCCGTCTTCGTCATGGGGATCATTCTTAACTATATTCAACGCACATTCTCCTCACTCGACACCGTTCGACTTGCCTCTCTCAAGGACTCCTAACATGCCTCTCTATCTGCTCATTCTTGTTCCCCTGGTGGCTGCGCTCGCTGCCTTTCTTATTCCTCGAAGCCTGTGGGGACGCTGGTGGCGCCCCTTTCTTGTGCCCATCTCCGGCATCTCCCATCTAGCCATGGTGGCTTATCTTTTGCACACAGCTACTCCTCTCAACAGCGACACATGGCTGGTGCTCGATCCGCTCAATCGCCTAATGCTGCTCGTCATTAGCCTGCTCTTTGCCATCTGCTCACTCTACGTCCCTCCATACCTGCATCTGCGAAACGACGAGCGTAACCGCATCTTTTGTATCTGCCTGCCCGCGCTGCTGGGGTTAATGTCGCTGATCCTGCTCTCACATCACCTAGGACTATTGTGGGTTGCGGTTGAAGCCACCTCACTTGTTACCGCCCCGCTTATTTATTTTAACCGAAGCCCGCTTTCAATCGAAGCTGCCTGGAAGTACCTGCTCGTATGCTCAGTCGGCATTGCGCTGGCGTTGCTCGGTTCGTTCTTCCTGGCATATTCTTCGCTTCAGATTCGAGAAGAGGTCTTCACCTCAACCCTATTGTTCGATGACCTTATCCGCGTAGCGCCGAAACTTTCTAAAGCCTGGTTGCATGTTGCCTTTGCCACGCTGCTCGTCGGCTACGGCACGAAGATGGGGTTAGCACCACTCCACGCCTGGAAGCCCGATGCCTACGGCGAAGCACCAGGTATCGTTGGGGCTCTGCTTGCGGGCGGAGTCACCAGCTGCGCCTTTGTGGCGATCATCCGCTTTACCTCGATCATGCACGCCGCGGGCGAGTTCGCCTATGCCTCGAAACTGCTGATCGGCCTCGGCATCTTCTCCGTGGTGTTGGCCGCCATCTTCCTCATCCGCCAGCGCGACATCAAACGCCTCCTCGCCTATTCGAGTGTCGAACACATGGGAATCCTTGTTCTCGGGCTTGGGATTGGAGGCTTGGGATGTTTCGCCTCCCTCTTTCATGTACTCAACAATTCACTGGCCAAGGGAATTCTTTTTATCGCCGCTGCCAATATCCACCGCGCCTACGGCAGTAAATCGATCGACCTCGTGCGGGGAGCTTTCCGCCGCACCCCATGGTCCGGGGCCTTCCTGCTGTTGGGGATGTTTGCCGTTACCGGGTCGCCTCCATTTTCACCATTCGTCAGCATGTTCACCCTCGTCCAAGCCATGTTCGCTGACGGACGGACTATCCTCACCACGGTTTTTATCCTAGTGCTATTGATCGCCTTTTTGGGAATATCGATGTCATTTCTCAGCATACTCCAAGGTGAGCCGCCCGAAGACGCAGCCAAGACCCCCTACCATGATAGCTTAGGCACCGTGTTGCCTCTCGTGCTCTTGACGATCACGATCACTTTTTTGGGGGTCTACCTACCCCCCGAACTAGAGAGCATGCTTAACGCTGCCGTAGCATATGTGGAGGTTGTCCGATGAGCGTGCTTCCTTTTGCTGTTACTCGTAACCCCGCGCGAATCCTCCTCGCCGATCTGCCACTTCTAGACTTCGGCGAGCTACGACGGGGGATCGTCGAGGCCATAAAAAATGGACTTCGCGTAGCGAATTTTTTCGCCTGGCGCCCCAGCCCCGAGCGTGGCAACGAGATCGTCGTTGTTATAGCCAATGATCATGAAAATTGTTTACTGCTCGGGCGCTCAAGCGTTGACCAGAAGTTTCAGTCGATCACCCCGGAGTGTGCACAGCTGCACCTCTTCGAGCGCGAAATTTACGAACAGTTTGGGATCGTCCCCGAAGGCCACCCCTGGCTTAAACCTGTGCGTTTCGGCGCACCGATGGCGGGCGAGGGGAGATCTCCCGTCATCGGCGACGTCGATTTCTACAAGGTTCACGGCGACCAGGTGCATGAAGTAGCGGTTGGTCCGGTGCACGCCGGTGTAATTGAACCCGGGCATTTTCGATTTCAAAGCCACGGGGAGGAGGTCTTTCACCTCGAGATCTCACTTGGCTATCAACATCGCGGCGTTGAAGAAGCTCTGATTGGGGGCCCAAATAAGGTTAGCCTACGCCAGATCGAAACCGTCGCCGGAGACACAAGCATCGGGCACACCTGGGCCTATTGTATGGCGAATGAAGCTTTAGGCGCAGTCCAACCGAGCGCGCGTGAGGATATTTTGCGCGCAATCGCCTTGGAGTTAGAGCGTCTGGCCAACCATACCGGAGATCTGGGCGCCCTCGCTGCCGACGTGGGCTATCTGCCAACGATGTCGTTCTGTGGCAGGCTACGCGGTGATTTCCTAAACATGACCGCGCTTATCTGCGGTAATCGCTTCGGCCGCTCATTACTCCGTCCCGGTGGCTGCCGTTTCGATCTTACCCCCGAATTGCAGCAAGAGCTTCTGCAACGCCTCGATGCCGCTTGGAAAGACGTCAAGGAGGCAAGCGAGCTGCTCTGGAATTCACCCTCGGTGATGGCACGCTTTGAAGGAACAGGGGTAGTATCAAAAGAGCAGGCGCACGATGTTGGGCTTGTCGGACCAGCGGCACGCGCATCGGGAGTCGAACACGACGTGCGCACCAACCATCCCTACGGCCCGTACCGCTTTTCGATGGTCCCTGCAGCCAGCCTGCAGCTTGGCGACGTCGCCGCACGAGCTTTCGTGCGCTGGCTCGAGATCGCTCGCTCCGTACGCTTTATCAAGGAGCATATTGAAACGCTGCCCCAGGCGCGCCCCGTCCATAAGGTTACCTCACTCGCCCCGCACAGCCTGGCGATCGCGCTCGTCGAAGGCTGGCGCGGAGAGATCTGTCATACGGCGATTACCGACGGCAACGGAAGATTCGCCCGCTATAAGATTAGCGACCCGTCATTCCATAATTGGACCGGCCTGGCCCTGGCCCTGCGCGGGCAGCAGATCTCGGATTTCCCTCTGTGCAACAAGAGCTTTAACCTTTCCTATTGTGGCTTCGACCTCTAATTCTCGTAATAATCCATATGACACGCTCACTCTTAGCAAGATTTCACCAAGGCCATCGAACGATGGAGTATCCCGACGGGCCGGCACCTGCTCTGTCGCAACGCTTTCGCGGCCGTCCTATTATCGACAGCGCGCAGTGCCCGCAAGGCTGCAGCGAGTGTGCCAACGCCTGTCCAACCAATGCCATAACCTTTGGGCCCAAAGCAACAATTGATTTAGGACGCTGCCTCTTTTGCACCGAGTGCAGCGACGTCTGTCCGCAACATGCCGTTACCTACAGCGCTGATTACCGCATGGCGGTGCGTTCGCGCGAGCACCTCCTCGTCGAAAACAGCGCCGAGATGCGCCTGGCCGAAGAGCTCGGCACAAAACTCAAGTCACTCTTCGGACGATCACTCAAGATCCGCCAGGTAAGCGCCGCCGGCTGCAACGCCTGCGAAGCCGACGTTAACGTGCTCGGCACCATCGGCTGGGACCTGGGGCGCTTCGGTATTCAGATCGTCGCCTCGCCACGTCATGCCGACGCCATCCTCGTTACCGGCTGCGTGAGTGAAAACATGCGCGAAGCGCTCAGAAAGACCTACGATGCCGTGCCTGCGCCGAAATTGGTAATCGTCGTCGGCGCCTGCGCCATCTCGGGCGGCCCCTTCCTTGGTAATCCACAGCAGCACTGCGGCGCCGAGTCGGTCGTGCCGGTAGACCTCTACATCCCCGGCTGCCCACCACATCCACTCACTATACTGGATGGGTTGCTGCGCCTCGTGGGGAAGGTCAAGGGCTCTAAAGGTTTGATGGCAGTATTCAGGCGCTAACGCTGCAGGCCGGGTACGGGACGAGTGGCGCGCTGAGTGCATCAACCGGCGGGATGATGGGAACGGGGAGGTTTGATGCCGCGGTGACTGCTGTGATAAGTATTTTTGCTGCCTATCCCAGCTCAATAGTCCTTGGCGATCTAAATCAAGATGGGATTTTAGATGTTGTCTCGGCGACTAACTACAACGACAGTGCCGCAGTACTGCTTGGC
>CAIXSY010000162.1 GCA_903922175.1 uncultured delta proteobacterium
ACCCCGACCAGAAAGTTTTTTCACTTGGTCATGAACTCCTGCTTGGCCGTGGCCTCATCCTCTTCGACATCGACTTTTACATTTAAGCCCAAATCTAAGGGTAAATGGCCAAGGCCAAGCTTAGGAGAAAAACTCCAAATTGTAGATGGTAGCCTCTGTTGCTCACGGTAGGCTTAAATTCAATCTGGTAACTTAAAAATCCAATATGCAATGGGAATAATGGAAACGACAAGAGAAGCAGAGATCGAAAAGTATTGCTTAGCTCTCATGTGAACTCGCTTTTTCTCAATTTGGTTGTCAGGTCATTTTCTTAGGGAGGGATATTATTCTTGAATGCAATAAGGATAACTTCATAGTCATTCGCTCTAGGTAAAATAAAAGAAGAATACAACTGCAATCCTTCGTTATGAATCACCATTAGCTTAGGTTATGCGCCGAAGTGCGGGAAGTGTGACCTAAAGAGAGAACCTTCCTGGCTTTTCCCATGGCACCCAGGTGCGCTGGGACGGAGGACTGTTAGCACTGAAGCAACACCCCGCAGTTACGCAGTATTTCGTGGGAATGAGGATTGAAAGTCTGCATCGACCAGGTCATTTCTTGCCATTTATGGACAGGAGCTAATAATATGCCTTGCGCTCATTCTGTCAGACCAAGTTGTTTTTTTAACAGCTGATTCCATTCTTCAATCGCTTTGGAAGTTGGTTCCATAATGCCGTCTTCTATATAATAGCGACAATCATCGTTTTCCAAATTTTCTTTACAGCGCGCGGCAAATTCTAGATTAGTATAAACGGGCATAGAATTCGCTGCAGAATTTTCTATCGTAACAGACCCATGATGGTAGACTACAGCGCTTGGAACATACACTACATCAAGCCCAAGCTCTCGGGTTCTTAGGCAAATGTCAATGTCCTCAAGGCCAATCTCTGAAAATCCATTAAGTTGTTCAAATGTCTGCCGACGAATCATTATGCAGGCACCCAAAAGGGCTTTATAGCTGCGCTGCTTTAGGACCCCATGAAAATCTCCAGGGTAATTATGATATATTGCATAAAAACCAACATACTGGTTGGTCACATATCCGGCATGGTTAACTTTTAATGAGTGCGGGTAAAGAAGTCGCGGCCCTACAATGCCTATGTGCCGGTTGTTAAGGCAACCTTCAAGCGCTTTTCTCCAGCCCGGTTGAGGGATTGTGTCATTATTCAAAAATACAAAAGTATCACCTTTTGCACTTTGCGCCCCTATGTTCGACCCGAGGGAGAAGCCTAAATTCCTCCCGTTCTTGATATATTCAATAGGCATTCTATTTTTTATATTTTCAATAACGGTCGCTGTCTCGTCGGTTGAGCCGTTATCAACGATTACCACCTGGTATGTTTGCAATTCTCCACACGTCACCAGTAAAGCTTCAAGGCAAGCTTTGGTGTAACTGGCTTGATTGAAAACTGGAATTATTATAGAAAGCATTTTCTTGTACTAGCTATAGAAGCGCGGAGACCTCCACAAAGTAAAGCATGGAAGGCATTGCGTCTCAACCTAAATTGCAGATGAAAGGGTAGTTACAACTAAGCTTACCGTCAGTGAGCATGTTTTGTGGGTCGCCACCAAGGTCGTATTCCCTCGGGGCGACCCTTACTACAGCTGGGCGCCCTCTGATAGAGACTGGGAGCACCTGTTCGCTTACGAAAAATTACCATTCGATGTAGCTAAGCGCACGATCCTGCTCCATTTTTAACGTTCGCATGCCGATATCCCATACGGTGCTTAGCGTTATCGGGATACTATGAGTGAATTCTTCGAGTCTCAACTCGACTTTATTTATTTCTTCTACGGCGCTGCGCTCCTCTTGCTCGGAAGTGTATGTGTCACTATCAAGAAGCAGGATAGTCTACAACCTGCCTGGGGGTGGTTAGCAGCATTCGCACTTACACATGTGGTAAATGAGTGGCTCGACCTTTTGACTATCAGCCTGGGCGATAGTGAGGTGTTTCGTGCTATTCGTATCTGCTTTCTCGTCGCCTCGTTTCTATTTCTGGCTGAGTTCGGACGGCGCAGTCTGGTATCTGTTGCTGGTTTTGCCTGCAGACCTTGGGTTCTTATCCTGCTTCTATTGCCGAGTATCTTGTGTGGAATAAATAGTTGGGCCTGCGCCAATAGCGCAGCGCGCTATGCGTTGGCGTTCGTTGGTGGAGAAGCTGGAGCGATAGCGCTTTTTCTCTATGCGCGCCGGTCAGTCGAATCTCGTTGCTCACTAAATATGGCGGCGGCGGGGATGGCCCTTTATGCGGTTGCGTCCGGGCTGATCGTTCCTCAATCCACGTTTCTTCCTGGATCTTTTTTTACGCATGAGACGTTCGTTCAAACCTTCGGGGTCCCGGTGCAGCTACTGCGAGCTGCTCTGGTGATGATTATGGCAGGTGGGGTTTGGCGTCATCATCGCATCCTCCTTATGCAGAGTCTGGCGGCTAAGTATAGGGGGTATCAGTATCCATTGGTGTGGGTGAGCATAATTGGCCTTCCTCTCATCTTATGTCTCGGATGGAGGATCACTCAATATATGGGGGATAGAGAGGGGGTGGAGTTTCGCCAGAACCTTCTTTGCATTACACGGACAAGTGCTGCGGCGTTCAGCCTTGCCAGGGTTCAGAGTTTGTCGGCCAGTGCCGATGATTTAACAAACCCCGATTATGCTGATGTGAAACGGCAGCTTCTTGATATGCGTCAGGCAACTCCTGCAAGTCGCTTTTTTTATCTACTAAAAAAGGAAAAAGGGAAGGTTATATTCTTGGCCGACTCTGAACCCGCTGGGTCGGATGACTACTCACCCCCTGGGCAGGTGTATGAGGCGGCAAGTTCAGCCATGAGCGATGTTTTTAGTAATGCGCAGGCGTTTGTCGAGGGGCCACTTCCTGACCAGTGGGGGGTGTGGCTTACCGGTGTCGTGCCGATAGTGGGGCCTAATGCAGGGACGCCAGCGGCGGTCCTTGGCATTGATATCGATGCAAAAGACCTGTCACGTGATATCGCCACAGCGCGCCTTTTGCCGATTGCGCTTACCTGTGTGTTCTGCTTGCTCCTCCTCAGCTCGCAGGTCTACCTCGAACGTGTGGCGCAGTCTCAGGCAGACCTGCAGATAGCCCGTTTAAGCGCGGAAAGTGCTGCCCGAGTAAAGAGTGAGTTTTTGGCAAATATGAGTCACGAGATTCGTACGCCGATGAATGGCATACTTGGGATGGCACAGCTTTTAGAGCAGACCGAGTTATCAACCGAGCAGCGCGACCTTTTGGGCACCATTGTTGCCAGTAGTGGGATGCTCTTGGTGATTATTAACGATGTCTTAGACCTCTCAAAGATTGAAGCCGGTAAATTTACCATCGCCAGTCGTCTTTTTAGTCTGCGACAGTGTATTCAACGAACGGTCGGACTGGTTAAAACCAGAGTAGATGACAAAGAGCTACAGTTGATTGCCAATGTCGAGACTGTTGTTCCGGATTGGATTATTGGAGATGATGTTCGCCTAGAACAGATCTTCCTTAATCTGTTGAGCAACGCCGTTAAGTTTACGCCGCGAGGCGGTGGTTTAGCGTTGCAGGTCGTCGATATGACTGCGGGCGGCGCGGCCCAGGGCGGTGTGATCGAGCTGCATTTCTGTGTATCTGACTCGGGGATCGGCATCCATCAAGACAAGATCCTGGAGATATTTTCACCGTTTACTCAGGCCGACGGCTCCATAACTCGCCGCTTTGGAGGTACTGGCCTAGGCTTAAGTATCTCTAAGAGTTTGGTCGAGCTGATGGGGGGGCGCCTTTGGGTGGAGAGCAGGCCTGGAGTTGGTTCTGCCTTTCACTTTACGGCAAAATTGACCGTAGGTGCGACCCCAGTTGAGCAGGCCCTCGAAAAACAAATTGTTCCCGCCATCTCGACAGCCGTGGCGGGCACTGAGGCGAGAGCCTTGAGCATCCTTCTTGTGGAGGATAATCTAGTCAATCAAAAACTGGGAATTAAGCTGTTAGAAAAGCGTGGTCATCAGGTGGTTGTGGCCGTCAATGGTAGGATAGCGCTTGAGATTCTCGCCGCCCGAAAGGGGGGGGCTCCATTCGACCTCGTGCTCATGGACTGTCAGATGCCGGAGATGGATGGATTTCAGTGTACGCAAGAGATTCGTAGGCAAGAGGGGGAGTTCGGTGGGCACATGTCGATAATTGCCGTAACGGCGCATGCCATGGAGGGCGACCGCGAGCGTTGCCTCAATAGCGGGATGGACGGCTATCTTGCCAAGCCAATCAACATTAAAGAGTTAAATCGAGTGCTGGAAGGTGTTAGCGCCAAGCTTGGCTCCTTGCCCTAGGAGCTCGTTAGTCCTGTCCTTCCCAGTCCCTACGCCCAGTTTTCCCCCTCCCTTGGATTTTACCCCCGCTTGCGCTAAGCTGCACGTCTGATACCTATACCGTCCGCACAAAGTCTTGGCGGGGTAATTCGCGATCCCCCTTCGCCATTGAAATAAAAGTTCCTTTTATTTCAGTGTGCTACGGGGGATATAGCAGACGCATTTAGAGTCGCTTCCCCCTTCGCTCGACCTCGCGGTCGATGCTCCGGGGGACAAGCCGCGACAAGACTTTTTGCGTCTGCTATATAATCTTTCTAGGAGTTTAGAGAGGCAATGGCTACCATATCCCACCCCCTCGAATTTGAGCGTCCGCTGGTTGAGCTTGAAGATCAGTTCGAAGCCTTGAAAAATGAGATCGCCTCGGGTGATTTTTCGCGACGTGACGAGTTTGCTCGGCTTGAAAGTCGGGTGACAAAGCTGCGCAGCGAAACCTACGGCAGGCTAACACCGTATCAAAGGGTGCAGCTCTCGCGACACTTCGATCGTCCCTTCAGTCTTGATTACATCGGTTATTTTATCTCCGATTTCGTTGAGCTGCATGGTGATCGGTTATGCAGGGACGATCCGGCGATAGTTGGGGGCACGGGACGCTTGGGCGAGATCCCCGTGATGGTTGTCGGACATCAGCGTGGGCGGACAACCCAAGAGCGATTAATGCGAAATTTCGGAATGCCTAACCCGGAGGGCTATCGCAAGGCGCTGCGCCTATTCCGCATGGCTGAGAAGTTCAAGTTGCCCATAATTACATTTATCGATACGCAGGGGGCCTTTCCTGGGCTTGAGGCTGAGGAGCGTGGCCAGGCCGAAGCGATTGCGCGTAACCTTTTGGAGATGTCTGGATATGGCGTCCCGATCGTTTGTGTTGTCATCGGTGAGGGGGGGAGCGGCGGGGCGCTAGCGCTCGGTGTTGGCGATCGCATCTTGATGATGGAGAACGCCTGCTATTCTGTCATTACCCCTGAGGGCTGTGCTTCCATCCTTTGGCACCACGATCGCGGAGAGCCGCCTTCCGAGCAGGCTGCTATAGCAGCCGAAGCCCTTCAGGTTACCGCCGCGCAGTTAAAGCGAAATGGGGTGGTTGATGAGATCGTCCCCGAGCCACTTGGTGGGGCCCATTGGAATCACCGTGAGGCGGCTGATATTTTGCGCGCCTATATCCTAAGGCACATCACTGAGTTAAGTAGAATGAGTAGTGCAGAGCTGATTGACGGGCGCTATAAGAAGTTCAGAGCTATGGGGCTATTTACTGGCGAGAATTAACGCGCTAGAGTTCGGGCGGCCGTAACTAGTCAGCATATTGCGCAACTGGTCAGATTTTGGCCTGAATCGAGGCGCGAGGCTCAAGGCCCGACCGAGACATTACTAGCTGTAATGTCGCAGGCAGGGATTGAGTCTCGCAACGAAGAGTCAGGGGAAAAGCTGACCAGTTACGGGCGGCCAATAAATTGACGTATGTGGGGTAACTGGCAGAACGTATGGGGAAAGATGCAATTGAAATGAATGGCGTGGTGAAGGAGTGTTATCCTGATACCAAGTTTCGTGTGCTCTGTGATAACGGACATGAGTTGATAGCCTACCTTGCTGGTAAGATGCGTCGCCACTATATCCGTGTGTTGCCGGGTGACAGAGTTTCGGTTGAGATCTCTCCCTATGATCTTACCCAGGGCCGCATCGTGCGCCGTGTTCTTGATCGTAGCGGCCCACCGCAGCCTGGACGTTAAAAGTCTCCTCTATTACACAATTTCCGATTATGCATTAGCATTACGCATCGAAATTACACTTTGAGGTGGCTGATTGAAGATGTTTATACGTGGGCATTTCTCATTCGCGGCACTGGTTGTGCTCTGCGCTGGGTTTGTTGTTTCTTGCGCGCGGTCGAAGCCGCAGCCAGTAGTTGTGCCGCCGGCATTTTATGAACACAGAGTTGCCTACCTCGGGGAGACGCTTAGCGGCATTGCTAAGTGGTATACGGGAGACGTGCAAAATTACAAAAAAATTGAGGAGGCTAATCCAGGGCTCCATCCGTCGCGAATGGTGATTGGGACTAGCGTGCGTATCCCCGAAGCGTTGCTCATCCGACACGATCCTCTTCCCAAGGAGGCTATAAAGAAAGGCACGGCTCCGGCGATATCTTCTGGGTCTTCATCTTCTGGAAATGCTCAGTCTCGGGGTGCTAAGGCTAGTTCTCAAAAATTGGTAATCGGTGGAAATTCTGTCGAGACGGCATTGGATCCGGTTGCGACGGCTCCCGAATCGCCGAGTTCGTCGCCATCATCTTTGATACCGTCACCAGCCCCGTCATTACCTTTTGTTATGGATGGAACGGGGGGCGTGGTCGACGTTCCGGCGGCTGCGCCTGATGCGACGCTGCCAGTTGTGGTGGCCCCAGTGGGTGATAGCCCCACGCCGTCGCCTAGTGTTACCCTACAAGCTTCGTCACCGACTCCGATTGGCGTTGAGTCGGCCGCTGCCGTAATCGAGCAACGGCCCGTCGAGAGCCCGCCCCCAGCGGAGCTAAGCATCATCGCGCCTATCTCGGGCACCCTAGAAGCGACAACTGCGCCAAAGAAGCGTAGCTTGCTTGAGCGGATGATCGGAGAGGAGTAGGGGGGATCTGCAGTTCATGCAAAATCTTTTTCTACCTCATGCCATTATTCTTGAGGTAACTGGTCGCGATGCCAAGCGTTATCTACATGCCCGCTTAAGTAACGATATCCGCTCACTTGCCCCTGGAGAGGGGTGTTTGGCCGCAGCTCTAACGGTGCAGGGGAGGGTGCAAGCTCTGGCCACTGTTTTGGCGCGTGCTGACGAGTCCTATCTTGTGCTTTGTGATGGTGGTGAGAAGGATGCTGTCATCGCGGCGGTGAGACGTTTCTTGGTAGCCGATCGCGTTGCTGTCGTGGACCGAAGCGAGTTGTACTCAATTCGGCACTTTGCGGGAGGTGTTCTTGAGACTGCCACCCTTCTTGATACGCAGTTGGCGATGCCTCCCTGTAGCTGGAAAGAGCGCGACCTTGTGCTGATGTTTAATCGTCCGCGGCTGGTAGCGGCGGGCGTTGATCTTCTTATCCCGCGCGGTGTGACCCCAGCCTGGCTAGGGGAGATGTTAACACAGAACCCTCTGCCGCTTACGAGCGCTGAGTACTGTCTGGCGCGAATTAAGGCCAACTTGCCGGCATTTCCCGAAGATATAAGCGAGGAGATGATCCTTCTTGAAAGTGGGCTGACCCAGGCAGTTTCGTTCAATAAGGGATGCTACGCCGGGCAGGAGGTTATCGAAAGGATCAACGCCTACGGCAAGCTGCCCAGGGTGCTAGGGCGTTTATGTTTTAGCTCTACGGCTATGCTAAAAAACGGGTTGCTAGAAAGAAAAGAGCCGGTGATGAGCGCCTCTGAGCCGACAACGGTACTGGGCGAGATTGTAAGCAGCGCTGTCGATTCCTCGGAAGGCAAGGTTTATGCCTTTGCCATGCTGAAGAACAGGCCGGAGATCCTCAGTGGAAAGGTATCGGTTCGAGGGGAGGAGGGGGAGACGTTTTAAATGCTCCACGAATTCCTTCGGTCCGATGAATCCTGAGATTCTGGAGTTGGGAACCTCTTTGTCGCTGCTATCGAGAAAGAGGATTACCGGCAGGCCAATGATTGAGTAGTGCTCAGTTAGTACTTCAGTTTCCGCTGTCGTGTTAGTGAAGTCGACGTGGGTAAAAATAAAGCGCTCAAGCTCCTGACGCACCGCAGGATCGGCAAAGGTCTTTGCCTCAAGGTCGTGGCAGGCCGCACACCAATCCGCCGAAAAATCGAGGATGATGATCTTGTTCTCGGTGCGAGCTTGCGCCAGTGCAGCCTTAATGCTGCTGCCTGGGTCTGTGGAGCTGGTAAACTTCGGCTCGGTGCTCTGCCGTAGGCTCGGTGGGGAGAAAATGAGGCCAAAGTAGACCGAGATTGCGAGGAGTACGGAGCCTCCAAGGAGGGCTACTTTCGATTCATGGCGCAGCCCTACACTGGCAACGAGAAGAGCTAGTATCGCTAGGGTGGATAAAACAACACCTTTGGCGGCTGTGCCGATAGATCCGAACTGAGAGGGGAGAACGGAGTGAAGAAGAAATAGGACGACGACGAATAGTGCCACGGCGATGATGAGCTTGACGACCTTGAGCCAATCGCCCGATCGGGGGAGTTTCTTAATCAAACCCGAAAAGGTTCCAAGGACGAGAAAGAGGATGCCGAGGCCGAGTGAGTAACTAAAGAGTAGCGCTGCCCCCCACCAGCTGCTCTGGCTTGCAGCGGCGATGCCAAGAATAACGATTAGTACGGGACCGACACAGGGAGCGGCGACAAGCCCGCTTGCGGCTCCCATCAAGAATGCGCCGAGCGCTCCCTTGCCGCCGATGTGGCCTGCTCGGCTCTGCAATCTATAGGCGAAATCGAAGCGCACGATGTCGAGCGTAAAAAGTGAGAGCAGGATAATGACGAGGCTGATAAGCAGGACTACGGCTGGAAGGCTAAGCAGTGAGCCGAAGAGGATCCCACTTTTTGCCGAGATGATGCCGAGAGTGGTGTAGGTAACGGCGATGCCGAGTACGTAGCAACAGGACAAAAAAAAGGCGGCCCGACGGCTCTTCTCTGCGCTCGCACCAAAGATAGCCAGGGTTATGGGGATGAGGGGATAGACGCAGGGCGTAAGGCTGGAGAGCACTCCGGCAAGAAATGCCCATAGCAGGTTAAACTGCGGGTGGGTTGCAAGTAGGTTATGTAGTTCGCGAATGAACGACTCGGTCATGGGCGTGGTACAAAGGTGGCTTCTTTCTTTATCGGCGTACATGCGCCTGCACTAAGTCGAGCCTCCTCGTCCAGAGCTTCGAGGACGCGCTCGAGGTCGGAGACTAGGTTTTCATCCTCGGTCGTTATCACCTTGGATTGCCAGCAGCGCGTGAGCACTGCCTGTAGTGCCTTGATGGCGCTCTCTATCTTGGTTCCGAGCTGGGCCGAAGCACACCCCCCGTGAGATAAAAACTGCTGCCAGTCCAGTATCCTCTTTTGGTTTGCCGAAAGTCGCGTAAGTTGCATGGCTAATAATATAAGAAGGATCTTTAAGTTTTAGGCTATGTATGCTAAACGTCTGATGATTTAGCATAGCCATAAATGAGAAAGTGCGCAAATAGAAGGATTTCGATGGTTCGAGACTCTCCGCTTCTTGGGACTAAGGTGGCGATCTTCCCCGGTTCGTTCGACCCGTTGACTAATGGGCACAGTGACATTATCCACCGTGCGCTTTCGATCTTTGAGACCGTGATTGTGGGGGTGCTCTCGAATGTGACGAAGGAGTCCCTTTTTAGCGCGCGCGAGCGTATTGCGCTTATTCGCGGCGAATTTGCGGCCTACGGTACGCGAGTCAAGGTAGAGAGCTTCTCTGGATTGCTGGCCGACTTCGCCGCGGCCAAGGGAGTTCATCTGGTTGTGCGCGGACTGCGCGCGGTGAGTGATTATGACTACGAAGTGCAGCTGGCGCTGATGAATCGCAGCTTAAAGGGGCAGATCGAAACTCTCTTCTTAGTGACACGCGAACAGAACTCCTTTATTAGCTCGACGCTGGTGAAGCAGGTTGCTTCGATGGGAGGTGATGTGAGCGCATATGTTTCGCCGCGCGTAGCGCAGGCGTTACGGAAGAGATTTAAGAAGAGAAAAAAAGGAGTCTGATTATGGAGTATATCAACGCCCGAGCACGACGATTAAAGCCGAGTGAGACTCTCGCCGTAAAGGCCAAAGCGACTGAGCTTAAGGCCAAAGGCATTCCGGTGATCGATCTGAGTACGGGCGAGCCCGATATCGATACACCAGAACATATAAAAGAGGGGGCGCGCAAGGCTCTCAAGGATGGCAAGACCAAGTATACCGACGTAATGGGTATCAAAGAGCTGCGCGAGGCCATCGCCCTTAAGCTGAAGCGCGAGAACGGTATTGAGGCCGAGGTCTCGACCGTGATCGTCACCAACGGTGGTAAGCAGGCCTTGCAGTCCGCCTTCGAGGTTACCCTTGAGCCAGGCGACGAGGTCGTTATCCCGGCTCCATATTGGGTAAGCTATATTCCGATGGTCGAGATCCCCGGTGGAAAGCCGGTAATTGCGCGATCGAGTCCAGAGAATGGCTTTAAGCTTAGCGTTAAGGAGCTGGAAGCAGCGCTAACGCCCCGGACCAAAGCGGTTATTATCAACAGCCCATCAAACCCGACCGGAGCAGCTTATACACAGGCCGAGCTCTCTGCCTTTGCCGACGTTCTTGCTCGCACGAACGCGTTTATTATCTCTGACGAGATATATGAAAAGGTAGTTTACGGCGACTTTAAGTTCGTCTCCACGGTGCAGGCCATGCCTCAGCTTAAAGATCGAATAGTAACGATCAATGGTTTTTCGAAGGCCTACTCAATGACGGGGTGGCGAGTTGGGTATGCTACCGGCCCGAAGGATGTGATCGCGGCGATGGGGAGGCTGCAGAGTCAAACGACCTCGAATGTCTGCTCTATCGCCCAGTATGCGGCGCTTGCCGCCTTGACCGGACCACAAGATGCCATTCCGCAGATGGTGAAGAACTTCGATCGGCGCCTCAATGCGGCGCTTGGGATCATTGAACAGACGCCGGGCCTACGGGTTATGGGTAAGCCGCAGGGGGCCTTTTACCTCTTCATTCGTTTTGCGGAGCTCGCCAAAAATAGCAAGAGCGAAGTGGTCAAGAGTTCGGGGGCGCTGGTTAATTTCTTGCTCGAACGGGCAGGGGTGGCAGCGGTGCCTGGAGAAGCTTTTGGGGATGACCAGGCCTTTAGGATCAGCGTTGCCGCTGCTGACGAGCAGGTGATCGGTGGGTTGGAGAAGATTCGGGATGCGGTGAGGACACTGCTGTAAGGGGTCTCGGCGTATTTCTTAATAACGCCGGGCAATCCTAAATCTTGAACGTGAACTTGAACTGTTCCTGATACCTGCTCCGTTCGGCTGCATTTGGCCCTGAGCTCATGTCGAAGGGAGCTCACGGCCGAAGCCTGCCCCTTCTGAATAGGAAAAGGGGCGGGAAAAGGAATCAGGGTGACCGCTCACGCCCTCTGTCATCCCGAGGAGCGCTAGCGACGAGGGATGACAGAGGGCGCGTGACGGTTACTGCAACTTCAAGCAAGGTCCTTTTCCCCGGGTTATTGAGCAGTTACCCGTGACGGGTGCAGTGTGCTGAATACCCCCAAGATACTTCATCAAGCCTGGGTAGTATGCTACTGTTCTCATCCACGGCCATCAACCGATGTGATTCTTCGCGTATGCGAACAGGTCCAGTGGCGAGAGGAGCCTTCCGCGACGGGAGCTCCTCTTCGTGACATCCTGGTTCGAATCGTAGTTGTTTAGCACAGAGGCAATAGTACAGAGGCAGTGGCGTAATCATTCCAAGGATTATAAAGTTACTGCAGTCATAGCAGGTATGTACTTTTGAAGAGGAGGGTCTCTGAATGTCTTTTATCGTCGTTCTCGTTCTCTTGGTCCTAGTCGTCATTGTGCTGATCTCGGTCTTCAACGGCTTGGTCGGCAAGCGTGTCGCAACGGAGAATTCATGGTCGCAGATTGATGTTCAGCTTAAGCGTCGCCACGATCTGATCCCCAATCTCGTGGAGACAGTGAAGGGTTATGCTGGGCATGAGAAGGAGACGCTCGAACGTGTTATTCAGGCGAGAAACTCGGCTGTGACGGCTGGGCAATCACAGGGGGTCGCTGGTCAGGCACAGGCTGAAAATATGCTCAGTGGAGCCTTGCGCCAACTTTTTGCACTCTCAGAAAGCTATCCGAATCTTAAAGCCAACGAGAACTTTGCCAAGCTGCAGGAGGAGCTTTCTTCAACCGAGAATCGCATCGGTTTTGCAAGGCAGTTTTACAACGATAGTGTCGCCGCCTATAACGCCGCGATTGAGCAGGTCCCTGGTAACTTGGTCAAGGGTTTTGGAAACTTTCCGCGTAAGGAGTTCTTTGAGCTCGGCGCCGACGAGGCCCAGGCGGTACGAGTCGCTCCGAAGGTTGGATTTTAAGTCGCCAACATACTACTCCTTCGCGTCCTTCGTTCCTTCGCGTTACAATCATGGAAAAATGTATAACGCGAAGAAACGAAGGACGCGAAGGTAAGAATTCTAGAGATGACTTTTTTTGAAGATCAAGCACGCGCACGGCGAAATACCACACTACTGGTATTCCTCTATGCCTTGTGCGTGCTCTGCATCGTCCTGGCGGTGTATGCGGGGCTACTGTTCATGCTTCAGAAGAGCCTAAGCAGCTCGCCCCAACTTTACTCGAGTCGTGCTTCGTCGCTTGTTATTTGGCAACCCGACCTTTTTTGGGGCACGTTTGGCGTTGTGCTCGCCGTCATTGGAATCGGGACGATCTTTCGTGTGATGCAGCTTCTGGGGGGTGGTCCGGCAGTTGCTCGTATGCTCGGTGGGATCGAAATCCCACGAAATAGTTCGGATCCGAATCATCGCCGGGTGCTCAATGTTGTAGAAGAGATGGCTATCGCCTCGGGCATGAGCGTGCCGCCGGTGTTTCTGCTCCCTGACGAGGAGGGCATCAACGCGTTCGCCGCTGGTTACTCAACCAAGGATGCCGTGATAGCGGTTACGAGTGGCTGCATCAATCTCGTTTCGCGTGACGAGCTGCAGGGGATTGTCGCCCACGAGTTTAGCCATATCTTCAATGGCGACATGCGTCTCAATATAAAGCTTGTTTCGGTTCTTAGCGGCATAGTGCTACTTTCGACGGTTGGCTACGTCATGATGCGCAGTATGCAACGGGTCTCTTTTCGTAAAAAAGACAATCCGGCTGCTCTTATCGCAATGGTCGGAGTGATGGTTTATGCCTTTGGGTATATTGGCCTATTCTTCGCACGGATTATTCAGAGCGCGGTAAGCCGTCAACGAGAGTTTCTGGCTGACGCATCGGCGGTGCAATTTACGCGTAACCCGTCTGGCCTTGGCGCTGCCTTGGCTAAGATCGGTGGCTACAGCGAGGGCTCGACACTATCCAGTAGTCGCGCGCAGGAGCTTAGTCACTTCTTCTTTGCACAGGGGATTGCGGAGGGCTTTTTCGGCCTATTTGCCACGCACCCGCCGATCCGCGAGCGGATTAAGAGGATAGCGCCGCAGCTTCTCGTGCAGCTTGATCGCTACGAAGAGGGGACTGATAACATCGCTCGTGTTGCCAGCGCTGAAGAGGTTGGTGTGGTGAGTGGATTTGCGCCGCGCGAAGTTGTTTTACAACGACCCTCACCGCAGGTCGCAGCGCCACAGGAACTTTCACCACAGAAAGTGGAGCAGTCCATGGGAAGGTTAAACCCAGGGGCGATTGAGTATGCGCAAGCTGCGATCCATTCTTTTGGCCCCACACTACGTAGGCTTGCGGCTGACCCATCGAGCGCCAGGGCGGTTGTGCTGGCACTGCTCCTGCAAGAGAGCGAGCCGGTGCGTACCAACCAGCTGAGGGCGATTAAGACCAATCTTGAGCCCTGGTGCGAGGACGAGGTGCGAACTGCTGAAAAACTCATTGCAGCTGTTCCGGGCGAGCAAGGCTTGGCGCTTGCGAGTTTAGTTCTTCCAGCGCTGCGTCAACTTTCGGCGCAGAATTATGTTGCTTTTCGTCGCGTGATGCGCGCTTTTGTGGTGGCTGATGGCGTCTGCGACCTCTTTGAGTATGCACTTCTAAGAATGTATACGCGCAAGCTTGATTCACATTTCGCTTTGCGAGAGGAGCCCATTTTTGCAGAGCTGCCGGCGTTAGGTCAGACCAGTGCCGCGCTTCGTCTCATCGAGGTGCTGGCGCAATCGGGAAGTGCGGACGAAGGGGCGCGGCAGCGTGCTTTCGCTGCTGGCACGCGTGAATTGGGCTACGCTTCGCCGCCGGGTCCGTGTAGTGGCGAGCCACTGCGGCTACCGTTGTTGGACCAAGCCCTGCGCGGGTTGGAGCGCGCATCGCTCGATGCGCGCCGGCGGGTTCTGCGTGCCGCTGTTGCCGCCGTCGTCGCCGATGGCGAACAGCGCCCGTCTGAGATGGAACTACTGCGGGCGATAGCTGAAACTCTTGATTGCCCTATTCCGCCGCTGTTCTAGGCCGGCTGAGTAAATCGCTGAGCGCAAGCGCTGTAGCTAACGATCTCACTGTTCTGGAACCAGTGTGCGATCTCCAGCTTAGCCTCTTCGGCATTGCCTGAAGCGTGAACTAAGTTAGGGATGCCAACCTTGTTGGCGTCCGCATAGCCAAAGCTAATGTGAGAGTAGTCGCCACGGATCGTTCCGGGGAGGGCGCTTTTAGGCTCTGTAGTGCCAACCATCTTGCGGACTATGTCGGCAGCCCCGTCGCCCTCAAGCACTATCGCAATCACCGGTCCGGACTGCATAAAACTCATCGTTACCTCAAAAGGCACCTTGCCACGGCGGGTAAGTAGTTTGCCGATACCTTCATAGTGGTGGTGGAGCTGCTCTTTGGTAGGCTGGAGCATCTTCGTGGCTACTAACTTCAACCCCACGCGCTCAAATCGGCTAAGTAGTTCGCCAACAACTCCTCGTTGGACTGCGTCTGGTTTGAAGATTACCAAGGTGTGTTCTAGTGCCATAACTATGCCTTTTTGTTCGTAATAATAAGCTTAAGTGCTTCCTCGCCTTGCTAATACTTGAATTAGTACGTAGAAACATCTTGCCCATTTGTTGCACAAAAACAGTCGAACAAACAAGCGGGCAAGATGTTTCTACCCCCGGAGGGACAACATAGCCAGACACATTTAAAGAAACTTTGTCAAACCGGCTTGTCCGACGTAGCACCGACCGCAAGGTCGGGCGAAGTCGGAAGGTTTGTCCAAGATGTGTTTAAAACTAGCCTCTCATCAAAAGATGTTGGGATTTCCAGATTTCAAATGTGTTTGGCTTGATTTTGCGGCTAGGAAAGCATTTGGCCCCCAATGTTGTTATTAACGGGGGGAGTCTAAGCATATATTTCATTCCTAGTTATTTTTGACAAGAGCTGCTGTGGAAAACGATTTTTACGATAAAACGCGCCCTGAGCTGGAGCAGGTGATGGCTGAGCGCTTTGAGGCGTCCGCCTATCGTGCTCGCCAGCTTTTTGAGTGGGTATACAAGAGGGGGATTACTGATGTTGCGCAGATGACCAACATCAGCGCTGAGCTGCGTGGGCGGCTGGGGGCTCATTTTGTGTTTCCCTGCGCCAAAATTCGTGAGCGTAACGTCAGCCTCGACGGGACGCGCAAGTATCTTTTTGAGATAGACAATGGGGACCTGGTCGAGTCGGTGATGATCAAACAGCCGAAGCGTATGACCTTATGCGTTTCATCTCAGGTCGGTTGTGGCATGGGCTGTGGCTTTTGCCGCACGGCAACCATGGGGCTACGGCGCAATCTGCGCACCTCAGAGATTATTCAGCAGGTGCGCGGTGTGATCGACGATGCCAAAAACTTCGGCGATATGTTCGACAATGTGGTTTTTATGGGGATGGGGGAGCCGCTGCACAATTTTAAGGCAGTTGTCGGTGCCCTTGAGCTGTTACGCGATTCGTGCGCTTTCAATCTATCGGGAAGAAAGATCACCGTTTCGAGTGTCGGTTTGGTGCCGGCGATTCAGAAGTTCGGTGAGGCGAAGGTGGATGTAAACCTGGCGGTGTCGCTTAACGCCACAACCGACGAGGTTCGTTCAAAGATTATGCCGGTAAATAAGGCTTACCCAATCGGTGTGCTGCTGCAGTGTCTACGGAAGTTTCCGCTTAAGCCGCGGCGAAAGATTACGATTGAGTATGTGATGTTGCGCGGAATTAATGATAGCGACGCGGATCTGCGACGTCTACCGAAGATCCTTCACGGAATTGCATGCAAGGTGAACTTGATTCCGTACAATGAAAATGCAGGGCTGGACTTTCTGTCCCCGACGCGAGAGGTGCTTGATAGCTGGCATAATGGGCTGATGCGCGCAGGGCTCGACTGTACCATTCGCTGGTCGAAGGGGCAGGATATTAATGCGGCGTGTGGCCAGCTCGCGGTGGCCAGGCAGCAAGCTGTGGTTGCTCAATAATCAATAATGTAGTTGCACTGACTCGGCCGCTCAGTAAGCGCACGCGTGCTCGGCACTGCATGTTTTGATGTCACGCTTTGACCACAATCCTCCGGCGTAATTACGCCGGAGGATTGGCTTCGCACTAAGCGACGCTTGTGGTGCTGTCAGTCTTAGCCTCTGGCTGGGCTTCGATTGTTGCGCATTCCCCCGAGCTGTTGGAGTCGCCCTGGGCATCTCCGGAATCTGCGACTGCAGGAGCTCCGGTCGCCGTCGGGGGCGCGGTGCGGACTACTTTAACCGCATGCAATCCCTTTGAGCCCTCCTGTATCTCGTACTCTACTTCCTCTCCGTCCTTAAGGGTTTTGAATCCCTCGGACTGGATAACGGAATAGTGCACAAAAACGTCCTTTCCACTTGTATGCTCAATGAATCCGAATCCCTTCGCATCATTGAACCACTTGACTAAGCCTTTTAGAGTATCAGACATACACCTACTAACTCCTCACTCAAAAAACGCTAAGAGCACAAACAGGTGCCTCAGCTGTTGAAAACCCACTACCGACAAAGCTCGCACGCTGACTTTCGCCATTATGCGCGCCAGAAGTTCAGATTCTAACGCCGAGACGAAGGATCCAGATTATTTAGAGGCAGTTCCAAGAACAGGACCCCATTCCATTGGGCGGCAGTGAATACCAACACTTATGTGCTATTTATCCTTAATAATTGGCTAAAGTCCAGAAGAAAAATTAGTGCGAGTAACCCTGACGCGTCGTTAGGCTTATATGCTGGACGCGGGAGTATGCTCCTCATAAGCTCGAATTGTAACCGCGCTAAGTATACATATGGTCCCTGGATCGAACGTGCGTTATATTGCAAGCACTTCGGAATAGTGTTTGTAAATGGAGGGAGATGGACGACTCTAAAAATTCGCGTGGTGAGCTACATGCTCAAAAGCTTTCGACGCTGGGGATGTTGGCGGGTGGTGTAGCGCATGATTTTAACAACATCCTCGCCGGTATCCTGGGGCATGTTACGTACCTTAAAACAATTCTTCCGCAAAGTGGGGCCCATGTAGAGTCGCTAAACGCGATTGAGGATGGCGGGCGAAAAGCCTCGTTGATGACCCAGCAGATTTTAAATTTTTCGCGCTATGAGGCTGAAGATAAGCCCGCGCGCGTGAATATGAACGATCTTGTGGTGCGTACGTGTAGCCTTTTACGCGGCGCAGTTTCTCGCGCCTATGGGCTTGAGCAGCAGATCTTTGATCCAGCACCCTATGTTTTAGCTAGTGAGGGGGGCCTTGCGCAAGTCATTGTTAATCTCGTGATCAACTCGCGCGATGCTCTTCCTGAGAATGGACGGATTAAAGTAGCGCTTGGTGTGGAAGACAATCGTGAGGTGTTGAGGCGTGCATTCAAGAGCCACGACTTGGCGGCACGGCGTTACGTCCGGCTCTCCGTGATTGATAATGGCAGCGGCATCACGCGCGAGGTCATGGAGAGGATGTATGAGCCATATTTCTCGACCAAGAAGGATAAGGGCACGGGGCTTGGCCTGGCCACGGTACGAGCAATCGTGCAGAGCTATGGCGGGGCAATTGAGGTTGATTCGCTGGTGGGCGAGGGGACGACCGTTTCGGTGTATTTGCCCGAAGTGGAGATGTCGCGCCAGCGCTGTGATTCAGAGCGTGACGCCACGGTGCGGCGACCGGCAAGGCTGGAGGGGGGCGATGAGAGCATCTTGGTGGTGGACGATGAGTTTCCGGTGCGCAATGTGCTTTGTGTGAGCCTGCAACATCTTGGATATAACGTCGCCTGTGCCGCTTCGGGTGTCGAGGCTTTGGATATCTTCAGCAAAGAGGGGGCGCACTACGATCTGGTGATCCTCGACATGCTCATGCCGCAGCTCCCTGGGGAAAAGGTCTTTTTTAGGCTTAAAGAGCTCAATTCAAACGTGCGGGTGTTGCTTATAAGCGGCTATACCTCAGAAGAGTCAGTAAAAAACGTGTTGGCGAACGGCGGCATTGATTTCATTCAGAAACCGTTTACCATCGAGGACCTCTCGAAGAAGGTGCGTGAGTGCCTTGATTGTGAGCTGCGCAAGGACAAATAGGGACGATCCCTTTGCTTTTTCCCTCAGAGGCCGCGCGCGCGG